>NZ_QUAL01000056.1 GCF_003579925.1 Jiangella rhizosphaerae
GCGACGATGACCGCTTGACTCACCCGTCCGCGGCCAAGAACGGGCAGCTATCAGGGGGACGGGGAGGATGTGGGCACGCCTCGAGGTTGATGTGCCCGTTTCGCCCGGTTTGCCGGGCTGCATACGCCCATGATCATCGGCGATCGTCTACATCACGAGGATTACGTGAGCTTCACCATGGCTGTAGGGGTGTTGACGCTGGGGTAATCCTCGTGATGGCCCACGAATCACGGTGAAATCTCACCAGGTGGACGCTCAACAACACCAACGCCACACAGTAACGGGGCCGACGCCCCCGACAGGACCGTCGCCACACTCCCCCCGTCCCCCTGATAGCTGCCCGTTCTTAGCCGCGGGCGCGCGGGTCAAGCGGTCATCGCCGGCGCGAAGCGCCTCCACAGTCCGCTTGAGGCGCGCGCACGCGGCCAAGACAATCGGGCAGCAGGGGGACGGGAAACCTACGCAGGACCCGGCCCGGCGGCGAACCCGGCGCCACCCTCCGCGACGGCCACCACCTCGAACGGCTCCTGCAGGACCGGCGCCGACCCGATCAGCTTCGAGCCGGGCGAGTCGGCGGCCGTTTCGGCGAACGAGGCGGCGAAGGCGTCGCGGGCGGCCGCGGTCTCGAACACGTAGGTGCCCTCGAACCACTCGCCCGGCCGCATGCGCCACGTCTTGAACCGCAGGCCGTCCATGCCGGTGAAGCGGGCCAGCGAGGTGTCGCGGACGTACTCGCGCAGCGCCTCGGCGACATCGGCGGGCGCGTCGGCCAGCGACCAGCGCACGCTCAGTCCGTACATGTGTCCTCCCAGGAAGATGTCAGGCGAGCGGTGCGCCGGCCTCGAGCCAGTACAGCAGCGCCCGTACGCCGAACCCCGTACCGCCCTTGGTCACCTCGGCCTTGTCGGAGTCGGCGCGAGCCGGGCCGGCGATGTCGAGGTGCGCCCACGGCACGTCGCCGACGAAGCGCTGCAGGAACAGCGCCGCCATGATCGACCCGCCGCCGAGGTGGGCGGTGTCGATGTGCGAGATGTCGGCGATCGAGGAGTCGAGGCCGAAGCGGTAGTCGTCGACCAGCGGCATCCGCCACAGCCGCTCCCCGGCCGCCTCGCCGGCCTCGCGCAACGCGGCGGCCAGCTCGTCCGACGTCGAGTACAGGGCGCCGTGTCCGCGGCCGAGCGCCGTGGTGGCGGCGCCGGTGAGCGTGGCGACGTCGACGATGACCGTCGGCTCCAGCTCCGCCACGGCGTAGCCGATGCCGTCGGCCAGCACCAGGCGGCCCTCGGCGTCGGTGTTGAGCACCTCGACCGTCGTGCCGTCGTACTGGCGGATGACGTCGCTG
Source organism: Jiangella rhizosphaerae (assembly GCF_003579925.1). GTDB lineage: Bacteria > Actinomycetota > Actinomycetes > Jiangellales > Jiangellaceae > Jiangella > Jiangella rhizosphaerae. The sequence goes on from NZ_QUAL01000056.1 coordinate 1,343, forward strand.
GGGCGCTGGGCGCTCGCGCCGGGCATGTTCTCGGCGGCCGCGACGAGGCCGGTGACGCGGACGGCGATGCCGAGCTCGCGCACGGCGGAGAGGACGCCCATGACGACGGCGCCGCCGGTCATGTCCGTCTTCATCGGGACCATGCCCTCGCGCGGCTTGAGCGACAGCCCGCCGGTGTCGTACGTGATGCCCTTGCCGACGAGCACGACGTGCGGCGTGCCCCGGCCGGCGTTCGGCGGCTCGTAACGCATGGCGATGAGCCGCGGCGGCCGCTCGGATCCCTGGCCGACTGCCAGGATGCCGCCGAAGCCCTCGTCGGCCAGCGCCTTCTCATCGCGCACCCGGACGTCGAGACCGTGCTCGGCGCCGAGCCGGCGTGCCTGCTCGGCCAGCCACTCGGGGTCCTTGACGTTCGAGGGGGTCTGCGCGAGGTCGCGGGCGGTCCAGCCGGCGCCGGCGATCGCGACCGCCGCGGCGACGACGTCCGCACGGGCGCCCTCGCCGGCCAGCACCAGCGTCCCGAGCGGCCGCTTCGCCTGCGGGAGCGGCGTGCCCCGGAAGTCGCCGAGCGCGTACGTGGCCAGCACGGCGCCCTCGACGAACGCGCGCGTGGCGGCGTCGTCGGCCGTCGCGGTGACGGCGGAGGCCAGCCGGTCGGTGCCGCGGGCGGCTCGGGCGAGCGCGGCGCCGGCCTTCCGGTACGCCGAGGCCGACCCGTCGCCGAGACCCACCAGCAGCACCCGCGTGACGTCGACCTCGCCGTCGACGCTGGCCGCACCCCTGCCCTCGGCGAAGACCGGCACGGACACCACCTCGCCGGCCTTGCCGGTGCCGCCGTCGCGGTCGAGCGCGGCGAACAGGTCCAGCCCCAGCGCCTCGGCGACCTCCGCGCCGCCGGGGCCGATCCACGGCGAGCCGTCGCCGTCGTCGGCCGCGTCCGGCGCGTCGTCGGGCCAGACCGCCAGTGCCAGCACGCCGGCCTCGGCGTCCAGCAGCGGCCGGGCGTCGACCACGACCTCGGTGGGGCGAACAGTGCTCTCAGCTGACACGCGTACTCCTCCAGCCCTGACTTCGGGGTCCTCCGGGCAGAGTAATGCCCCCGCCCAGCGCCGCAGGCGCCGGACGAGGGCACCTATTCAATGCTCACGGCAACGACACGTCAGCCGACGACATCCTTCAACGCATCACCCAGCGCGCCGGCCTCGTCAGCAGTGAGCTCGACGACCAGACGACCGCCACCCTCGATCGGGACGCGCATGACAATGCCGCGACCCTCCTTGGTGACCTCGAGCGGCCCATCGCCAGTCCGCGGCTTCATCGCCGCCATCCGCGCACCCCTTCCTTCTTCAGGCGCACACCCAAACCCCCTGATGGCCAGGGAGCACCAGCCGTGTGCGTCACGATGGAGGTCATTATCCCGCATGTTGGTCGTCGCGGGGAGACCGCGGTCGGTATGTCCTCACCCGGGCGCTCCCGGATCGGCGGGCGTGGCTGTCGGTGGGGGCTGGCAGGATGGAGCACTGTGAACGCCAGATCCGCACTGTTCGACCTCTATGGCGATCACGTGCGCTCGCGTGGCGGCAAGGCCAGGGTCGCCGCGCTGGTGCGGTTGCTCGCCCCGCTCGGCATCGCCGCGCCGGCGGTGCGAACAGCCGTGTCGCGCATGGTGAAACAGGGCTGGCTGCACCCGGTCCGCATCGACGGCTCGCCCGGCTACGAGCTCACCGAGCGGGCCGACCGCCGCCTCGAGGAGGCCGCTGCGCGCATCTACCGCACCAACGGCCGCGGCGAATGGGACGGCCGGTGGCACGTCGTCGTGCCCGAGCGGTCGGCGCAACGGGCCGCCCGCGAGCGGCTGCGCAACGGGCTGGCCTACCTCGGATACGCGCCGGTCGGCGACGGCACCTGGATCGCCGCCCGGCCGTCGCCCGAGCTGGTGTCGCTGCTCGACGCCGAGGACCTGCGGGCCGAGCGGTTCAGCGCCCGCCACCAGGGCGACGACGCCGAGCTGGTGCGCCGCGCATGGGACCTCGACGCCGTCGGCCGGTCCTACCTGCGCTGGCTGGCCGACGCCCGCGGCCTGCTCGATACGCTGCCCGACCAGCCGACCGACGAGCAGGCGTTCGCCGTCCGCAGCCGGCTCGTCCACGAGTGGCGCAAGTTCCTGTTCACCGACCCCGGACTGCCGCGCGAGCTGCTGCCCGCGGTCTGGCCCGGCGACGACGCCGCCGCCTTCTTCGACGAGCACGCCGCTCGGCTGCAACCTGCCGCCGGCCGGTTCGTCGACGCCTGCCTGTCAGGAACCCCCAAGGAGGGTGATGCAACACCGAGGGTGATGGGGGGCCGGAGGTCTCCCTGAGCCCTCGGTCCAGGGCTGAGGCCGACCGGAGAGAGTGAGTGATCGTTGCATGACCCGACTTCCGCACAACTGATGGAGGGTGACCAGTGAGCCCGGTGCGCTACGAGGTCGACGACGGCGTCGGCGTCATCACGCTCGACCGGCCCGAGGCCATGAACAGCCTCGACACCGCCACCAAGGTCGCGCTGCGCGACGCCGCACTGGCCGCCGCCCACGACGAGGCGGTGCGCGCCGTGGTGCTCACCGGCTCCGGCCGGGCGTTCTGCGTCGGCCAAGACCTCAAGGAGCACGCCCAGGCGCTGGCCTCCGGCGACTCCGGCCTCGCCACCACGGTGCGCGAGCACTACAACTCGACGGTCCGGGCGCTGCTCACCATGCCCAAGCCGGTGGTGGCGGCCGTCAACGGCGTGGCGGCCGGCGCCGGTGCGTCCTACGCGTTCGCCTGTGACCTTCGCATCGTCGCCGACTCCGCCGGCTTCAACCTCGCCTTCGCCGCCATCGGGCTGTCGTCCGACACCGGGTCGTCCTGGACGCTCCCCCGGCTGGTCGGCTGGGCCAAGGCGCGTGAGCTGCTGTTCCTGCCCCGCACCGTCAAGGCCGACGAGGCACTGGCCCTCGGGCTGGCGACCGAGGTCGTGCCCGCCGACGACGTGCTGCCGCGGGCCATGGAGCTCGCCCGCGGGTTCGCCGCCGGCCCGACGCGCGCCTACGCGGCACTGCGCCGGGCCCTGGAGTTCTCGGCGACGCACGGCCTCGACGAGTCGCTCGACCACGAGGCCGACATGATGCAGTGGACGGGCGCCTCCGACGACCACCGCGCCGCCGTCGAGGCGTTCCTGGCCAAGCAGCAGGCGGTGTTCCATGGCCGCTGACCTCGTCGAGGGCCCCGACGGCAAGCCGCGCTGCCTGTGGGGCACCAGCACGCCCGACTACGTCGCCTACCACGACGACGAGTGGGGCCGCCCCGTCCACGGCGACACCGCGCTGTACGAGCGGCTCACGCTCGAGGCGTTCCAGTCGGGGCTGTCGTGGCTGACGATCCTGCGCAAACGCGACGGCTTCCGCAAGGCGTTCGCCGCCTTCGACCCCTCCGTCGTCGCCGGTTTCGGGGCCGAGGACGAGGCCCGGCTGATGGCCGACACCGGCATCGTCCGCAACCGCGCCAAGGTCGCGGCCGCCATCGCCAACGCCCGGGCGCTCGTCGACCTGCAGGACACCGACGGCGAGGGCGCGCTCGACCGCCTCATCTGGTCCTTCGCCCCCGACCCCGCCAGTCGCCCGGCACCGGTCTCGCTGGCCGACGTCCCCGCGGTCACGCCCGAGTCGACGGCCCTGGCGAAGGCTTTGAAGAAGCGCGGTTTCGTCTTCGTCGGCCCCACCACGACGTACGCCGCCATGCAGGCCTGCGGCCTGGTCAACGACCACCTGGCCGGCTGCTTCGCCCGCTGACCCACGTCGATCCGTTCGGCTCGGTGTGGCGTTCGCCGGGGCTCCCCGTCCCCCTGCTGCCCCATTCTCTTGCCGCAAACCCGCGCCTCAAGTCCGCCAGGGAGTCGCTTTCGCGACGACGGGCGGACTTGACCCGCGGGTTCGCGGCCAAGAACGGGCAGCTATCAGGGGGACGGGGAGGATGTGGGCACGCCTCGCCGTTGGCGTGCCCGTTTCGCCCCGTTTGCCGGACGGTGGACAGCGATGATCATCGACGATCGCCTACATCACGAGGATTACGCGAGCATCACCATGGCTGTAGGGGTGTTGAGGCTGGGGTAATCCTCGTGATGTCTCCCGAATCACGGCGAAATCTCACCAAGCGGACGCCCAACGACACCAACGCCACACCGTAACGGGGCCAACGCCGCGGGAGTCGTCGCCAGACTCCCCCCGTCCCCCTGATAGCTGCCCGTTCTTAGCCGCGGGCGCGCGGGTCAAGCGGTCATCGCCGGCGCGAAGCGTCCAATAGTCCGCTTGAGGCGCGCGCCCGCGGCCAAGACAATCGGGCAGCAGGGGGACGGGAAACCAACCAACGCAGCAGAGGATGTTAGCCGACGCCGAGATTGCCGACGCCGCGGCCTTGGAGATGCCGATGAATGCGTGGGGCGTGTGTCGTGGTGTGGTGGTCACGGTGGCGGTGTCGTCGTCACGGTGTCGCGGTCGGCAGGTGATGCCGTCGCGGCCTGGATGGGTGAGGGATCCGCGTCGTCCTGGCTACCCGG
>NZ_QUAL01000052.1 GCF_003579925.1 Jiangella rhizosphaerae
CGGCGGCGCCGCCGGGCCCGCAGCCGCCGTTCGCCGCCCGCCAGCACGGCACCGAGGTCGAACGGCTCCGGCGCGGCGGTGCGGGCCGCGGCCCGGCGCAGTTCGTCGATGAGTTCGTCGGTGGTCATCACGCCTCCTCCAGATCGAGCTCCGCATCGGCCAGCAACCGGCGGCGCAGGTGGGCCAATGCCTCGTGACACTGCCGTTTGACCGTTCCCTCGGCGACGCCGAGCAGCTCGGCGACCTCGCGCACCGGCCGGTCCTCGACGAAGCGCAGTACGACGATCGCGCGCTGCTTCACGCTCAGTCCGCCGAGCACCCGCGCCAGGTCGAGCCGCGCCGCGCTGTCGCCGTCGCCGTCGGCGGGCGACGGGGTCTCCGGGATCACGTCGGTGACCCGCTCGCGCCGCCACCACGCCCGCCGCGTCTCGGTGGCCGCCTGCCGGACCAGCACGGTGCGCGCGTACGCACCGAGATCCGCGACGCCGCCGAGCTTCGGCCAGACGACGTACATCCGCTCCAGCGCGGCCTGCACGAGGTCGTCGGCGCGGTGCCAGTCGCCGCCGACCGCGTAGGCGAAGCGGCGCAGCCCGGGCAGCTCGGCCGCCGCCCACGCCGCGAAGTTCTCGCGATCGCTCGTCCCCATCGCCCCTCCGTCGCCGAACCGTCGCCGTCACAGTGCGGACGCTCCGGGGCCGGCGCGAGGTTGTGCCGCCACCGGCGCGGGACCGGCCATGCGTCCGGCGCAGCCTCTAGGATCGCCTCCACCGTCGTCTGGAGGCTCCGCGATGCCCGACAGCGTGTTCTTCGCCCTGACGCTCGCCTCGGCGGTCTCCGCCGGGCTCATGGCCGGCATCTACTTCGCGTTCTCGAGCATGGTGATGCCGGGCCTGCGCCGTCTCCAGCCGGGCGAGGCCGTGCGGTCGATGCAGGCGATCAACGCAGCCGTCATCAACCCGTGGTTCCTCACCGCGTTCCTCGGCTCGGCCGTGCTCTCACTGGTCTCGGTCGTTCTCGCGTTCGTCCGCTGGGGCGAGGAGGAGGCGATCTACCTGCTGATCGCCGGCCTGCTGCTGGTCTTCGGCTCGCTCGGCCTGACCCGCGGCTACCACATCCCACGCAACAACGCGCTGGCCCTCGTCGACCCCGACGCGCCGGAGGCGAAGGAGCGCTGGGAGACCTACGACGCCGAATGGACGTCGTGGAACCACATCCGCGCGGTCGCCAGCCTCGCCTCGGCGATCCTGTTCGCCGCCGGCCTGGCGGCCGTCGAGTAGGTCCGATCCGTACAAGCCGCGCGGCCCGCACGGCTGGCACGCTGACCCCGTGACATACGCATACCAGGGCACCATGCGGACCCGACCCGGCCACCGCGACGAGGTCGTCGCGATCCTGCTGAGCGGCACCGACGGGCTGCGCGCCGCCGGCTGCCACCTCTACGCCGTCGGGGTCTCCGCGACCGACCCGGACCTCGTCGTCGTCAGCGAGCTGTGGGAGTCGAAGGAGCACCACGACGCCTCGCTCGAGCTGCCGGAGACGAAGGCCGCCATCGCGGCCGCGATGCCGCTGCTGACCGGCGAGTTCACCGGCACCGAGGCGCGGGTCGAGGGCGGCCTCGGCGTCGACGTCCTCACGGGTGCAGCCGCGCGCCCTTGACGATCTTGTCGACGGCGTTCTTCGGCCCGTGCACCGCCAGCCCGACGAGGTCGAGGTCGGCCCGCTTCACCGCGGCCACGGCGGCACGGTTGTCGCGGTCGTTACCGGTGCCGAACAGCTCGCGGGTGAAGATCGCCGGGCGCAGCCCGCGGTCCAGCGCCCGGCCGTGCGCGGCCTTCAGGACGGCGGGCTCGCCGGCGAACACCAGCACCGGCTGGCGGAACATCGGCAGATAGGCGGTGCCGTCGGCGTCCTCGTAGGGCTCGCCGACCAGCTCCGGAAGGGTCGCGGCCAGGCCGCTGACCAGGAAGGCCGTCACGTTGAGGCGTTGCCAGACGGCGAGGTCGCCGTCCAGCAGCACGGCGATCTTGGTGGCGAAGCGGATCTCGTCGGTCACCGCTCCAGCGTGCGCCGGCGGCGGCGGGCGCGTCTTGTACGGTGTTAGCGTGTTCGCCCCCGACGGCGCGACGGTGCGGGCCTGGCGTCCCGACGTGCCCGGGCTGGTCGAGGTCTTCCACGCCCGGTTCACCCACCACGCCTACCCCGCGCACACCCACACCGCGTGGACACTGCTCATCGTCGACGACGGCGCCATCCGGTTCGACCTCGACCGGCACCACCACGGCGCCGCCGGGTCGGCCGTCACCCTGCTGCCGCCGCACGTCCCGCACGACGGCCGGGCCGCCACCCCGGCCGGATTCGGCAAGCGGGTGCTGTACCTCGACCCCGACGTCCTGGGCGAGGAGCTGATCGGCGCCGCCGTCGACCACCCCACGTTCGCCGACCGGCAGCTGCGGCTGCGCGTCCACCAGCTGCACCGGACGCTGGAGCGGCCGGGCGACGCGATGGAGGCGGAGAGCCGGCTGACACTGATCGGCGCGCGGATCGCCACCCTGCTGCGCTCCGGCCGCACCGCCGCGGACCCGCCGCCGGCACCGTCGGACCTCGCCGGGCGGCTGCGCGAGCTGCTCGACGCGCACGTCGCCGACGGCGTCACGCTGCGGGCCGCGGCCGCACAGCTGCACGCCCACCCCACGCATCTGGTGCGCTCGTTCACGACGGCGTTCGGCCTGCCGCCGCACCGCTACCTCACCGGACGACGGGTCGAGCTGGCCCGCCGGCTGCTGCTGGCCGGGCAACGGCCGGCCGCGGTCGCCACGGCCGCCGGCTTCTACGACCAGGCGCACCTCACCCGGCAGTTCCGCCGCTACCTCGGCGTGAGCCCAGGCCGCTACGCCCGCGCTTGACTTCGAGCGCGCTCCAACTGGCACCGTGTCCGCCATGACTGTGATGAAGCGCACACTCGGACGCAGCGGCATCGAGGTCAGCGCCCTGGGCATGGGCTGCTGGGCCATCGGCGGGCCGTTCTGGGGCGGCGACCAGCCCTTCGGCTGGGGCGAGGTCGACGACGACGAGTCGATCGCGACGGTCCGCCGGGCCGTCGAGCTCGGCGTGACCCTCTTCGACACGTCCGACGCCTACGGCACCGGGCACAGCGAGACGATCCTGGGCCGCGCGCTGGCCGGCCACCGCGACGACGTCGTCATCGCGACGAAGTGGGGCAACACCATCGACCCGGCCACGCGGCAGCTCACCGGCAGCGACGCGTCGCCGGCGTACCTGCGCCGGGCCCTCGAGGGGTCGCTGGAGCGCCTGGGCACCGACTACATCGACCTGTACCAGCTGCACCTCAACGACCTGCCGATCCCGGTCGCGCAGGAGCTGCTCGGCACCTTGGAGGACCTGGTCGAGGAGGGCAAGATCCGCTGGTACGGCTGGAGCACCGACCACGCCGACCGCGCCGCCGCGTGGGGCGAGGCCGGCCCGCACTGCACGGCCGTCCAGCACGCCTTCAACGTCCTGCACGACGCCGCCGAGGTGCTGACCGCGTGCGAGGCGCACGGCCTGGCCAGCCTCAACCGCAGCCCCCTCGCGATGGGCCTGCTCACCGGCAAGTTCACCGCGTCGTCCACGCTGGGGCCGGACGACGTCCGCGGCATCGCGCCGGACTGGCTCGCCTACTTCCGCGACGGCCGGCCGGTGCCGCTCTGGCTGGACCGGGTCGCCGCCGTCCGCGAGGTGCTGCGCAGCGGCGGGCGGACTCTCGCGCAGGGGTCGCTGGCGTGGATCTGGGCGCGCAGCGGGTCGACCATCCCGATCTCCGGCTGCCGGACCGTCGCCCAGGTCGAGGAGAACGCCGGCGCGCTGGCCCGCGGGCCGCTCGCCCCGGCCGAGCTGGCCGAGGTCGAGCGGCTGCTGGCGGACCTGCGCGCCGAACCGGTCGCGGCGATGTGACGCGCCAGCCTCCGGGCGTCAGCCGCCGATGACCTGACGGACCTCCATGGCCCAGCGGCTGGCGTCCGGCCAGCGGGCGGCGATCTCGACGGCCCGCTCCTCCGACGCGACGTCGACGGTGAGGTAGCCGGCGAGGTGCTCCTTGGCCTCCAGGAACGGGCCGTCGGTGACGATCGTCCCGCCGTCGCGCACCTTCACCGTCTTCGTCCGCACGGCGTCGGCGAGCGCCTCGCCGCCGACCCACTCCCCCGACGCCTGCAGCTCCTTCATCAGCACGTCGACCTGCCCGAAGATGGCCGACGACTCCTCCTCGGACATCGTCTCGAAGGCGGCGGCGTTGTTGTAGATGAGCAGCATGTACTTCACGGTGCGACCCTTCGTGCTCCGGCGTCCCCATTGGACGCCGCTCATGCGAGACGTCGGAGCCGGCGCCCGCGTCTCGACATCCTCCTCCACCCGTGCCATGGGTGGGTAACGTCACTCGTGACGAGAGAGAGGAACCGACATGTTCGAGGCGACGAAGGCCTTCAGCGGCTTCTCGGTCGACGACATCCCGCGGGCCAGGCAGTTCTACGCCGAGACGCTCGGCCTCGAGGTCAGCGAGGCCAACGGCATGCTCACGCTGCACATCGCCGGCAGCAACGGGGTGCTCGTCTACCCCAAGGGCGACGCGCACACCCCGGCGTCGTTCACCATCCTCAACTTCCCGGTCGACGACATCGACGCGGCCGTCGACGAGCTCACCCGCCGCGGCGTGGAGTTCCAGCGGTACGAGGGCATGCAGGCCGACGCGAAGGGCATCCACCGCGCCGGCGGACCGCCGATCGCCTGGTTCACCGACCCCGCCGGCAACGTGCTCGCGGTGCTGCAGGAGTGACCACACACGAAAGATCCGGCTCGCCCCGGAGCCGGATCCTTCGTGTCCTGCGGTGACTCGTCCACCCCCGTCACGGGACGAGCGACCCCAGGACGCTGGAGCGCAGCGGCGTCACCTGGCGACCACCACCGCATCCGGATCATCCCCACGCCCGCGCGAGGCGCTCTTCAACCAGCTGAGCGGCCAGCTCTTGCGCGACCTGGTGGGACGCCGCCGCCTGTGCCTGCCCTTCATCGTTCCTCCCTTGTGGGTTGGAATGACCCCCGAGAAGCGGTGACACAGCCGCTCGGGGCCCGGCGTGAGCCGGTCGTCCCGAGCGGGACTCCAGTGTTCTGTTGTGACTCCACTATGACACCGGCTGTTACAGGACTTCAAGAGAATTGCCGATTTTTCTTTTCCGCCCGTGGTTAGCGGGCGAAGGCATGATGACAGGTAAATTACTGGCTGTCTTGACATAGATCAAGACTGTTGTGCCGTAGGTGTGTGCATTACCGTGAAGTCACGGCGCTGCCTGCGCCGGAGCACGGCCGGCGTGCGAACATCGAGCGGGATGTGAGGCCGATGTCCCCGATCGAAATGCTTCGCGTCGTGGCCGTGGTCGTGTTCCTGGCAGTGGCCGCGTATTCGACCGCGCGATTCGCATGGTCGGTGACACGACGGGCCCCGGGCGCCGGTGTCCTGGCAGCGGACGTACCCGACCTCTCGCACGCGCTCATGGGCCTCGCGATGGCGCTGATGGTCAGCCCGGCCGGGCCGTCCGTCCCCGAGCCGCTCGGCATCGCCACGTTCGCGGTCCTGGCCGCCTGGTTCGCCGCGCGCCTGCGCCACGACGGCGTCCTGAGCCGGGCCGCCCTGCCCGGCCTCCCGGGGCCGGCGGAGCGCGCGAGTGGCGCCGTCCGTCTCGGCGATCTCGGCCGCCGAGACAGGGGAACCGCCGGACACGGCGGCTACCACCTGCATCACCTGGCCGGCTGCGCCGCGATGGTCGTCATGTACCTGACCGGCCCCGGCCCGGCCGGCGCGGGCGCACCGACGGCCTTGGGTACGCACGGCGCGGTGCCGCCGCTGGCCGCGCTGTGCTGGGTGCTCGGCCTGTACTTCCTGGTCGCGGCGACGTCGCTGGGCTTCCGCGTGGGCGAGCCGGCGGTCCAGCTCAACCAGCACGCGGCCACGGCCGCGACCGGCCGGTTCTCACCCGCGGCGGGCCCGGCGCCGGCGCCCGCCGCC
>NZ_QUAL01000059.1 GCF_003579925.1 Jiangella rhizosphaerae
GGCGGCGGCAGCCTCGCCCTCGGCGGCGGCCTGCTGGGCGGCGGCCTCGACCTCCTCGGCGGCGGTGTCGTCGGCCGGGATGGCGCCCGGGGCCAGGCCCGCGCCGAACCGGCCGACCGCCTGCCCGAGGCCCTCCAGCGCCTTGCTGAACTCGCTGGGCACGATCCAGACCTTGTTGGAGTCGCCCTTCGCGATCTCGGGCATCATCTGCAGATACTGGTAGGCAAGCAGCTTCTGGTCGGGGTTGCCGCGGTGGATGGCGTCGAACACGGCGCCGATGGCCTTCGCCTCACCGTCGGCGCGCAGGATCTGCGCCTGCTTGTCCGCCTCGGCGCGCAGAATGGCCGACTGCTTGTCGCCCTCGGCGGTGAGGATCGCCGACTGCTTCTGGCCCTCGGCGGTGAGGATCTGCGACTGCCGCACACCTTCGGCGTTGAGGATCGCCGCGCGCTTGTCGCGGTCGGCGCGCATCTGCTTCTCCATGGAGTCCTGGATGGACGGCGGCGGGTCGATGGCCTTCAGCTCGACGCGGTTCACCCGGATGCCCCACTTGCCGGTGGCGTCGTCGAGGACGCCGCGCAGCGCGTTGTTGATCTCCTCGCGGCTGGTCAGCGTGCGCTCGAGGTCCATGCCACCGATGACGTTACGCAGCGTGGTGACGGTCAGCTGCTCGATGCCCTGGATGTAGTTGGCGATCTCATAGGTCGCCGCCTTGGGGTCGTTCACCTGGTAGTAGATGACGGTGTCGATGGACACGACCAGGTTGTCCTGGGTGATCACCGGCTGCGGCGGGAACGACACGACCTGCTCACGCAGGTCCAGCAGCGGCAGCACGCGGTCGATGAACGGCACGACCACCGTCAGGCCGGGGTCGAGCGTGCGCTGGTACCGGCCCAGCCGCTCGACGATGCCGGCCCGCGCCTGCGGCACGATGCGCACCGACTTGGCCAGCGTCACCAGCACGAAGATGGCCAGGAGGATGACCACGAGGAGGACGAATATCTGACCGGCTTCCATGAAGACCTTCCGCTGCGTCGTGAGGGCCAGGCGAGTCTGCGACAACCTATCAGTGAGCGGCTCAGCGCGGGTCGGCGTCGAACACCAGCGCCGTCGCGCCCTGAATCTCGATGACGTCGACGTCGCGGCCGGCCTCGATGACGGAGGTGCCGTCGTAACTACGGGCGGTCCAGATCTCACCGGCCAGCTTGATGAGGCCGCGCTCGGAGTCGACCGTCTCGACGACGACGCCCCTGCGGCCGACCAGCGCGGCGGCGCCGGTGCGGGTGCTGGCGCTGGTGCGCATGTGCCGCTTGGCGACCGGCCGGACGAACCCGAGCAGCCCGACGCTGACGACGACGGCGACCAGCAGCTGCAGCCACAGCGCGTCGACGCCGACGGCCGCCGTCAGCGCGCCGGCGAGCGCGCCGCCGGCCAGCATGAGGAAGATGAGGTCGAGCGTGGTGGTCTCGACGATGCCGAGGACGAACGCCAGCCCCAGCCAGGCGACCCACTCGTGGTCGCCGAGCCAGTCCAGGAAGTCCTGCATGGTCTCAGTCTAGGGTGCGGCGACGGCGTCGCGCGCGCCCGCGACCGGCCGGCGTAGCCACGGTTGCCGTCCCCCTGCTGCCCATTCTCTTGGCCAGCTATCAGGGGGACCGGGGCAGAGCGGGCACACCTCACGCTTGGCGTACCCGTTTCGCCCTGCTTTGTCGGGCTGTGGACGACGATGATCATCCAGGATCGTCTACATCACGAGGATTACGCGAGCTTCACCATGCCTGTAGGGGTGTTGACGCTGGGGTAATCCTCGTGATGTCTCCCGAATCACGGCGAAATCTCACCAGGTGGACGCTGAGCGACACCAACGCCACACCGTAACGGGGCCGACGACCGAGGCGACCGTCGCCGCACTTTCCCCGTCCCCCTGATAGCTGCCCGTTCTGAGCCGCGGGCGCGCGGGTCAAGTCCAAGCGCCCCAACCACAGCGAAGCCCCACCACAACGCGCGCGGACTTGAGGCGCGCGCCCGCGGCCAAGACAATCGGGCAGCAGGGGGACGGAGCCAACGCAGCAGGGGGACGGAGCCAACGCAGGGACGGAGCCAACCTAAGACGCGGAGACGGCGTCGCGCGCCCCAGCGACGGCCCGCGCGGACCACCGTCCGTCCTCGTGCCGGACGCGCAGCGGAAGGCCGAACGCGGTGCTCAGGTACTCGTCGGTGAGCGTCTCGCCGATCGGACCCTCGGCCACCACCCGGCCGCCGGACAGCAGCAGGGCGTGGGTGAACCCGGGCGGGATCTCCTCGACGTGGTGGGTGACGAGGACGGTGGCCGGCGAGGCGGGGTCGGCGGCGATCTCGCCGAGCGTCGCGACCAGCGTCTCGCGGCCGCCGAGGTCGAGACCCGCCGTCGGCTCGTCGAGCAGCAGCAGCTCGGGGTCGGCCATCAGTGCGCGGGCCAGCTGGGTGCGCTTGCGCTCGCCCTCGGACAGCGTGCCGAACGTGCGGCCGGCGAGGTGCCCGATGCCCATGCGGTCGAGCAGCCAGCGGGCGCGCTCGTCGTCGAGGTTCTCATACGACTCCCGCCACCGGCCGACCACGCCGTAGGCGGCCGTGCGCACGACGTCGAGGACCGACTCCTGCCGCGGGATCCGCTCGGCCAGCGCGGCGCTGGTGATGCCGATGCGCGGCCGCAGCTCGAACACGTCGACGGCGCCCATCATCTCGCCGAGCACGGCGGCGTAGCCGCTGGTCGGGTGCATCTGGGCGGCCGCGATCTGCAGCAGTGTCGTCTTGCCGGCGCCGTTGGGCCCGAGGATCACCCAGCGCTCGCCGTCGGCCACCGCCCAGGTGACCTCGTCGAGCAGGCGACTGCCCGAGCGCACGAGCGTGACGTCGGCAAGTTCCAGCACTTCGGACATCGCGTGGACCGGCTCCCTCGACACAGACGAACGAGGCCCCTGACGCTGCTCGCGCCGGAACCCCCGCCCGACTCTATCCGCCCCCTCCCTCGGAGGACTCACCGCCGCTCGGGACCTCGCGGCCCGCATCGGTTCTGGCGCGGGTCGTAGGCTCTGAGGTCATGGTCACCCTCCCCCGCTCCGCCCGCCTCGCCGCGTGGGGCACGGCCTGGTTGCGGAACGAGGCGAGCCTCGACGACGTCGTCGACCGCGTCCGCGCCGACGACGAGCCGCACGACGCCGTCGACGTCCCCGGCAGCGCCATGACCACCGGCTTGTCCGAGGCGCTGCTGGCGCTGCGCGGCGCCGGCGCCACGGCGTTCCGGGTCGCGCTGCCGGCGCCGGGCGACCCCAGCGGCCTGGGCGGGCCGGCCGATCTCAACGGCGACGCGGTCGACGCGGGCGAGGCCGTCCTCGCCGACGGCGCACCGTACGCGCTGGTGCCCGACGTTCGGACCTTCGGCCCGCCGGGCGACCAGGGTCACCTGGTCACGTGGATGGTCCGTCCCGCGCAGCCGGCGCCGCCCGGCCCGTCGCTGGCCGACGCCGACCGCGAGCTGACGACGGCGCTGCTGGCGGCCGGGTCGATCCTCACCGACCTCGACGTCCCGTCGTGGCGGCCCGAGGTGGCGGCGCTGCTCGACGACATCCGCGCCAACCGCGAGTCCGACCCGCTCCCGCGTGCCTTCCCGCCGCAGGCGCAGGCCGTGGCGGCGCGCGCGGCCCGGCTGCTGGCCGTCGTGCGGTTCGCCCTCGGCGACGACGGCGGCGCGGTGACGGTGACGGAGGCGACCTCGCGGCGGGCGGCGCTGACGCCGCTGGAGCGCGCGTCCCGGTCGGCCCTGGCCGCCGCGTGCAACGCGCTGGCCGCACGATAGCTTGTGGCGTGCGATGAGCCTGCCACCGGAACCCCCCGCCACCACCCTGCTGGTCACCCTCACCGGGCGTGACCGGCCGGGCCTGACCGCGCAGCTGTTCGCGGCCCTGTCCAGCCACGACGTCGAGGTGCTCGACGTCGAGCAGGTGACCGTGCGCGGCCGCCTCGTGCTGGCGGTGCTGCTGAATCCGGCGTCGGCTGACGAGGCCGCCCTGCGCCGCACCCTGGCCGACCTCGCCGGCCTGCTCGACATCGAGATCGAGGTCTCAGCCGGTCACGGCGATCGCCGCCGCCCGCCGGGGCGCGCGCACATCACCGTCCTCGGCTTCCCGCTGCGGCCCGGTGCCGTGGCCGCGCTCACCGACGCCGTCGCGAAGGCGGGCGCGAACATCGACCGCATCGTCCGGCTGGCCTCGTACCCCGTCACGTCGATCGAGTTCGAGGTGTCCGGCGCCGACCCCGCCCGGCTGCGGGCCGACGTCGCCGCCGTCGCGCTCGCCGAGGGCGTCGACGTCGCCGTCCAGCCGTCCGGGCTGCTGCGCCGGGCCAAGCGGCTGGTCGTCATGGACGTCGACTCCACCCTCGTGCAGGGCGAGGTCATCGAGATGCTGGCCGAGAAGGCCGGAAAGCTCGACCAGGTCGCGTCCGTCACCGAGCGGGCCATGCGCGGCGAGCTGGACTTCGCGGCCTCGCTGCGCGAGCGGGTCCGGCTGCTCGCCGGGCTGCCCGAGTCCGCCGTCGCCGAGGTGCGTGCCGCCGTGCGGCTGACCCCCGGGGCGCGGACGCTGGTGCGCACGCTGAAGCGGCTCGACTACAAGTGCGCGATCGTCAGTGGCGGGTTCTCGCAGATCACCGACCCGCTGGCTGACGAGCTCGGCATCGACTACTCTGCCGCCAACACCCTCGAGATCGCCGACGGCGTGCTGACCGGCGGGCTGGTCGGGCCGATCCTCGACCGCCCCGGCAAGGCGGCGGCGCTGGCCCGGTTCGCCGCGGCCGAGGGCATCCCGCTGTCGCAGACCATCGCTGTCGGCGACGGCGCCAACGACCTCGACATGATCGCCGCCGCCGGCCTGGGCGTCGCGTTCAACGCCAAGCCGATCGTCCGCAGCGCCGCCGACACCGCCGTCAACGTCCCGTACCTCGACGCGATCCTCTACCTGCTCGGCATCAGCCGCGACGACATCGAGGCCGCCGACGCCGCCGACGGCACCCCCACGCCCGCCCCGCCCGTACGCTGATCGTGCGCCGGGGGGCTCCCCGTCCCCCTGCTGCCCCATTCTCTTGCCGCGAACCCGCGCCTCAAGTCCGCCATGGAGTCGCTTCGCGACGACGGGCGGACTTGACCCGCGGCTCCGCGGCCAAGAACGGGCAGCTATCAGGGGGACGGGGAGGATCTGGGCACGCCTCACGCTGGCCGTGCCCGTTTCGCGCGCTTTGTCGGGCTGTGGACAGCGATGATCATCGGCGATCGCCGACATCACGAGGATTACGTGAGCTTCACCATGCCTGTACGGGTGTTGACGCTGGGGGAATCCTCGTGATGCCCCGCGAATCACGGCGAAATCTCACCAGGCGGACGCTGAACGACACCAACGTCACACCGTGACGGGGCCAACGGCCCGGTAGCCGTCGCCACACTCCCCCGTCCCCCTGATAGCTGCCCGTTCTGAGCCGCGGGCGGGCGGGTCAAGCGGTCATCGCCGGCGCGAAGCGCCCAATAGTCCGCTTGAGGCGCGCGCCCGCGGCCAAGACAATCGGGCAGCAGGGGGACGGCCCAACGCAACGACCAAGGCGAACCCTCACCCCCGGGCAACCGTGTACCCGACCAACCGCGCACCGCCCGGGTCGATCGTCGCCCAGTCGCCGTCCACCGAGAACACCGCCACCGACGACGTCGGGAAGCCGGCCCGCATGCGCTCGGTGCCTTCGACCGCCGACGCGCCGTCGTCCAGGGCGTTGGCGAGCATGCCGATGCCCGGGTTGTGCCCGACGATCGCCGCCGACGTCGCCTCCGGCGGCAGCGCCCGGACGATCTCGAGCAGGTCGCCGGCCGAGGCGTAGTAGACGTCGTCGGTGACCACCGGGTCGGGCGCGCCCGGCAGTTCGGCGGCCAGCAGGCGGTACGTCTCCTGCGTCCGCCGAGCGCTCGACACGACGGCCACCTGCACGGAGACGTCCTGGGAGCTCAGCCAGCGGCCGATGACCGGTGCGTCGCGCCGGCCCTGGCCGGCCAGGGCGCGGCCGTGGTCGTCGCGGCCCTCCACGTGCTCTGCCTTGGCGTGCCGGATGATCACGAGGGTCCTCGCCATCCACGCAACACTAGGCCCTCTAGTACCTTGCACCCGGATGGGGTCGTCGGCAGCTCGCCCGCGATGGCACCATGGCCACGATCGTCCCGATCTGGTAAGGATTCGCTGTGGAGATCACCGTGCCCGATGCCGACGCCGCCGTGCCCGCCGTCCCGCCGCCGCCCGCCGCTCCCGACCCGGTTCCGCCGGTCGCCAGCTCCCGCGCGGACCTGCGGCACCGGCTCAACACCGCGACGGCCGGCTTCGAGGCGCCGCTCGCCGCCATCGACATGGAGGCGTGGGACGTCAACGCGGCCGACCTCGTCCGGCGCGCGGCGGGCAAGCCGATCCGCGTCGCCAGCAAGTCGCTGCGCAGCCGGGCACTGCTGCGCGACGTGCTGGGGCGCGACGGCTTCCACGGTGTGCTGGCCCTGACGCTGTCCGAGGCGCTCTGGCTCGTGGGCACCAAGCTGAGCTCCGACGTCGTCGTCGGCTACCCCACCGCCGACCGCCGCGGCCTGGCCCGCCTGGCCGGCGACGAGGAAGTGGCCGCCGGCATCACGCTGATGGTCGACGACGTCGCTCAGCTCGACCTCGTCGACGCGGTCGCGCCGTCCGACGGGCGGGTCGAGATCCGGGTCTGCCTCGAGCTCGACCTGTCGTGGCGGCCGCTGGGCGGACGCATGCGGGTCGGTGCGAAGCGGTCGCCGCTGCACACGGTCGACGACCTCCTCCGGCTGGCGCACGCGGTGCAGTCGCGGCCGGGGTTCCGGCTGGTCGGCGTCATGGGTTACGAGTCGCAGATCGCCGGCGTGCAGGACGCCCCGCCCGGACGGAGCTGGCGCGGGCGCATGGTGCGCTCCATGCAGAAGCGGTCGTGGGCGGAGCTGTCCGAGCGGCGCATCGCCGCCGTCGAGGCGGTCCGGAAGATCGCCGACCTCGAGTTCGTCAACGGCGGCGGCAGCGGCTCGGTCGAGCGCACGGTGTCCGACGTGTCGATCACCGAGGTGACGGCCGGGTCCGGGCTGCTGGCGCCGCGGCTGTTCGACGGCTACACGAGCTTCTCCCCGCGCCCGGCGGCGTTCTTCGCGGTGCCGGTGGTGCGCCGGCCCGGCCCGGGCATCGTCACCGTCGCCGGCGGCGGCTACATCGCCAGCGGCGCGGCCGGCGACGACCGCCTGCCGGTCCCGTGGCTGCCCGAGGGCCTGACGCTGGACAAGGACGAGGGCGCCGGCGAGGCGCAGACCCCGCTGCTCGGCTCCCCCGCCGACGACCTCGCCATCGGCGACCGCGTCTGGTTCCGGCACGCCAAGGCCGGCGAGCTGGCCGAGCGGTTCGACCAGTACTACCTGGTGCGCGGCGAACGGCTGGTCGACACCATCGCCACCTACCGCGGGGACGGCAAGACGTTCCTGTAACCGTGCCCGTTCTCTCCTACGACGCCTTGGCCGGGCGGATCCGGGGGCTGGCGCCGCGCGCCGGCTCGACGACGGTGGTCGCCGTCGACGGCCCGGCCGGGTCCGGCAAGACGACGCTGGCCGCGCGGCTCGCATCACGGCTGGACGACGCGCCGGTCGTGCACATGGACGACCTCTACCCCGGCTGGGACGGGCTCGCGCGGGCCGCTGCCGCCGTCGCCGCCGAGGTGCTCGAGCCGCTCGCCGCGGGCCGGCCCGCCCGGTACCGCCGGTGGGACTGGCACGCGGACCGCTGGGCCGGCTGGGTCGACGTCCCGCCCGCGCCCGTGCTCGTCGTCGAGGGCTGCGGCAGCGGCTCCACGCCCGGGGCGCCGTACCTCGCGCTGCTGCTGTGGGTCGAGGCGCCGCACGACGTGCGCATGGCCCGCGGCTTCGAGCGCGACGGCGACGCGTTCCGGCCGTACTGGGAGCGCTGGGCGCGCCAGGAGGCGGCCCTCTTCGCCGCCGAGCGCACCCGCGAACGGGCGGACGTGCGCATCGACACCGCGTCGCCGGTCCCGCACGACCCGTCGCGCGAGGTGGTCGCCGTCACTGGACTCTGAGGTCGGAGCCGTTCTCGGCTAACTTGGTGCCGTGCGTGTCGTCGATCTCACGATTTACCCCGTCAAGTCGACCCGGGGCCTGCCGCGTCCGGAGGCCGAGGTCGAGCCCTGGGGCCTCGCCGACGACCGCCGCTGGATGGTCGTCGACGACGCCGGCTACGTCGTCACCGCGCGGGTCCGGCCGGCGCTGCTGGGCGTGACGGTGACGCCGCTGGGCCGCGGCCGCATCCGCCTGGAGGGCCCGCACGCCGCCGCCCTCGACGTCGACGGCACGGCGTCGCGCGAGTACGTCCCGGTGCAGATCTGGAAGAACACCCTCGACGCCGTCCGCGCCGGCGCCGCCGCCGACGCCTGGTTCGCCAAGCTGCTCGACGAGGACGTCCGCCTGGTCTGGCTCGACGACCCCACCCGGCGGCCCGTCAACCCCGCCTACGGCCTGCCCGCCGACCGCGTCTCGTTCGCCGACGCCTACCCGCTGCTGCTCACCACCACCGGGTCGCTCGCCCGGCTCAACGACTGGGTCGTCGAGGAGGCGCTGCTGCGCGGCGAGGAGCCGCCGGCCGAGCCGCTCCCGATGCGCCGGTTCCGTCCCAGCGTCGTCGTCGACAACGCCGACCCGTTCGCCGAGGACACCTGGTGCCGGCTGCGCATCGGCGACGTCCCGTTCCGCGCCGTCAAGCTGTGCGACCGCTGCGTGCTCACGACCATCGACCCCGACACCCAGGCGCGCGGCAAGGAGCCGCTGCGCACCCTGGCCCGGCACCGCCGCTGGGACGGCAAGGTGTGGTTCGGCATGAACCTCGTCCCCGACGGCACCGGCCGCATCGCCGTCGGCGACGACGTCGAGATCACCGCCGGCTAGGACGGGTCCGGCAGCACCGAGAAGACGGCCTCCATGGCGGCCCGGTGCAGCGCCGCCGCGTCGCCGTCGAAGCCGTCCAGGACCAGGAACGCCTGCCCCTGGTCACCCAGCGCCGTTCCGCCCATCGCGTCGGCGGGCGACATCAGCAGGGGCCTGAAGTAGTCGCGGCTGCCCGGCCACACGTCGCAAGCGAGCAGATCCGTGCACAGCGCGCCGTAGACCGCCCCGGCGTCCCAGATCGCGAGGTCCACCGTCCCGCCGGTGGCCGTGCGGTACGACGCGGTGACGGCCTGCGGCCACTGGGAGGGGTCGGCCGCCCTGTTCAGTTCGCTCGGCTGGAACCCTTCCTTCCGCACGCGGGACACCGGGCCGAGGACTCTGGTCAACGCCGCCTCGACGTTCGCCCACGACTCGTCGACGTACCCCATCCCGAAGCCGCTCCAGATCTCGGCGCTCGCGGGGACGCCGGTTCCGTTGAGGCGCATGATCGAGTCCTCGGCAACGTCCCACGTCGCCTGGGCGATGCGGTCCGCCTCGTCGTCGCTCAGGACGTCGCGAGGCCGCGTCGCCGGCTCGTCCTCCGCGGTCTCCCACAGGACCGTCACCGCCGCGATCGTGTCGTCGATGGCGAGAACTCGGCGCTGCGGGTCCGGCGAGCCGAGCACCCGCCACTGCAACGTCTCCGGACCGCCGACCTGGGTGCAGTCGTCCCAGACCGCCGTCCGGTCGAACGCGGCGACCGCCTCGGTGCACGGCCGGAACAGCCAGGGCTGCCAGGCCCCGGTCTGCCACCACACGCGGAGCGTGAACGGTTTCCCGTCACGCTCGACGGAGAAGGCCACGCGATGCCGGCCGACGAACTGCCCGGCAGCCCCGTCCGCGAACTCGACATCGCCGGGCAGAGCGCGCTCGACCGCCGTGAGCATGCCCGCCGGCGAGGTGCCTTCGGCGGACGACAAGGCGGCGGACTCCTCGCGGCTCGCGTCGTCTGCCGGGCTGTCGGCGGTGGTCTGAGCCTGGAACCGCAGGCCGGGCTCCGGTACGAACGGCGGGAGCTGGTCGTACCTGGGTGCCGCCGCCTCGACGCCAGGTTCCCGCAGGTCGTCGAACGCGTCCGGGACCACGAGGCCCAGCGAGCCCGCCGCGAGCACCGCCAGGACGCCGGCGGCCAGCCGGGTGCGGCGCCGGCGGGAGCGGACGGCGCGGCCGCGGGCGATGTCCTCGTCGGCCGACACGATGCGGTCCGGCTCGTCCAGCAGGGCCTGCGCGAACAGGTCCCTCAGGTCGTCGGCGGTCATCGCACCTCCCCCCGGATGGAGGCGAGCTGCGCCGGGCCGAGGACCTCACGCAGCCGCTCCAGGCCGCGCGCCGTCTGGCTCTTGACGTTGCCGGTGCTGCAGTCGAGCAGCTCGGCCACCTGCTCGACCGAGAGGTCCTCCCAGAACCGCAGCACGAGCACCGCGCGCTGCTTCGGCGGCACACCGGCGAGGGCCCTCATCAGCCGCGTCCGCGTGTCCGGGTCGCCGGCGTCGGCGGGGTCGCCGTCGCCCATCCGGTCCGGTACGGCGGCGACGACGTACTCGCGCCGCCAGGGACGCCGGGTGCTGTCGACATAGGCGTTGAGCATGGTGCGGCGGGCGTAGGACGGCGCGTCCTCGCGGCGGCGGACCCGGCGCCAGCCGAGGTAGAGCTTGGTCAGCGTGTCCTGGACGAGGTCCTCGGCGGCGTGCCAGTCACCGGTCAGCAGGTACGCCGTGCGCAGCAGACCACGGCGTCGTACCGACACGAACTCCCGGTACGACGCCTCGTCGATCGCCGCCATGCACCGCCTCCCCCGCCCCGGACCGCCCCCGTCACCCCTTGGACGGTAACGGAGGCGTTCCGGGTTGCACAGACGTCAGCCGCCCCCGGCCGGCGACCGCACGAGCGGTGACAGCACCTCGTCCAGCGGCTGAAGCACGCCCCCGGTGACGGTCCCCGGACGTTCGTCGCCCGGATCCTCGGTGCTGACGCGAATCCAGGTGTCGCCGCGCAGCCCCACCGCGACTCCGGACTCTCCGCTGCCGCCGGCCTCCGGCGGCCCCAGCAGCTCCTGCCCGCCGGTGATCGACGAACACTGCATGATCTGCTCGACGCACATCGGCTCGGACGCCCGCGGACGCTGCCAGAACCACAGCTCCACCTCGAGACCGTCGTCGGTCGTGTACTCGGCCGAGATCGTGCCCACCTGATGCTCGGCATCCTGCACGTCGACGGCCGGATCGTCGCCGCCCACCGGCGTCAGCTCGGCGCCGACGGCCTCCTCCAGCACCCCTCGCAGCTCGGGCCAGGCGGCGACGACGTCGTCGAGGCGGACGCCGCTGGTGAGGCCGGCCGGGTCCAGGCCGGCGGCCGCCTCGAGCACCGCGTCACCGATCGCCGCGCCCGCGGCGCGGTCCAGCGCCGGATCGATGGGCTGGGCGCCCTGTCCAGACGCCGGCAAGTCCGAACCGGGCAGGGGCTGCGGACGGGTGCTCCAGCGCACGGTGACGGAGGTGTCGTCGTTCTCGGCGAGCACGACCGACGCGCTGAGATCGACCAGGTCGCCGGCGGCCCGGTAGACGCCGTCGTCGTCGCGGCCCTCCTCGCAGTTCTGCCACTGGCTCATGGTGCCCTCGAGCAGGCCCGGCTCGGTGCAAGGGCGGTATTCGGGCAGGTCGGTGCGGGTCGGCTCGAGCGAGACGCCCATGGAGTAGGCCGCCCCGCTGTCGGCGCGCGTCAGCAGCACGTCGATGCTCGGACCGGCCTCGGGGACGACCGGGAAGGCGGGATCGTCGAACTCGACGACCTCGACGTCGGCCGGCAGTGCGGCCACGATCGCGTCCCACATGCGCTGCTTCACCGGGTCGTCGCCGACCTGGGGCGGGTAGTCGCCGCCGTCCGGGTCGCCGGCGTCGGCGGCCGGCACGTTGCCGCGGTCGTCGCCGACGACGGCCGGGAGCACGGCCGCGCCCACGCCGGCCACGGCCAGCAGCGCTACCCCGCCGGCCACGCGGTTGCGCCGCATGCGCTGCTGGCGGGCCTTGCCGCGGGCGACGTCCTCCTCGGCGACGACCGGGCGGACCGGCTCACCGGTGAGGGTCCGCTGGAACAGGTCCTTGAGTGTGGGCTCAGTCATCATGCGTCCCTCAGTTCCACGAATGCCTCCGGGCCGAGTACGTCGCGCAGCCGTTCGAGGCCTCGCGCCGTCTGGCTCTTGACGTTGCCGGAACTGCAGTTCATGAGGTCGGCCACCTGCTCGATCGACAGGTCCTCCCAGAACCGGAGCACGAGCGTGGCTCGTTGCCGCGGCGGGACGGTCGCGAGGGCGGCCAGCAGCCGGTCCCTGGTGTGGAGGTCCGACTCCGCCGGGTCGCCGGCGCCGACGGCGTCCGGGATCGCCTCGACCGCCTGCTCCCGGCGCCACGGGCGCCGCGTGCCGTCGATGTGGGCGTTGACGAGGATGCGCCGGGCGTAGGCGAGCACGTCGTCGTGACGGCGCACCCGCCGCCACGACACGTACAGCTTCGTCAGCGTCTCCTGGACCAGGTCTTCCGCGGCGTGCCAGTCGCCCGTCATCAGGAAGGCCGTTCGCAGCAGCGCACGTCTTCGGGCGCCGACGAACTCCTTGAATGACGTCTCGTCCGTCGCCTGCATCAACCGCCTCCGCTGCCGTTCCGGGTGAGGGCCCTCACCTCGTGCACGGAACGGCAGCGGTCGCGGGTTGCATCACCGCATCGCGGAGACGGCTCAGATGCGGCAGGCCAGGATCTCGGTGACGAGGATGGCGCGGGCGCCGACATCCCACAGGTCGTCCATGACGCGCTGCGCCTCGGCGCGCGGCACCATGGCCCGGACGGCGACCCAGCCCTCGCGGTGCAGCGGCGACACCGTCGGCGACTCCAGGCCCGGGGTGAGTGCGCTGGCCTCGTCGACGCGGTCGGCGCGGATGTCGTAGTCCATCATCACGTAGCCGCGAGCGACCATGACGCCGTTGAGGCGGCGCAGCAGCAGGTCGATGCCGGCCGGACGCTCGCCGTCGGCGCGGGCGATGAGCACCGCCTCGGAGCGCAGGATCGGGTCGCCGACGATCTCGAGGCCGGCCTGGCGCAGCGTCGTCCCGGTCTCGACGACGTCGGCGATGACGTCGGCGACGCCCAGCTGGACGGCGGTCTCGACGGCGCCGTCGAGTCGTACCACCGACGCGTCGACGCCGCGTTCGGCGAGGTAGTCGCGGAGCAGGCCGGCGTAGGACGTGGCGACGCGCAGCCCGGCGAAGTCGGACAACTTCTCGGCGGTGCCGGGACGCGCGGCGAAGCGGAACGTCGAGCCGCCGAAGCCGAGCGCCAGCAGCTCCTCGGCCGACGCGCCGGAGTCGAGCAGCAGGTCGCGGCCGGTGATGCCGGCGTCGACCGTCCCGGCGCCGACGTAGACCGCGATGTCGCGGGGGCGGAGGTAGAAGAACTCGACGTCGTTGTCGGGGTCGCGCAGCACGAGCTCGCGGCCGCCGTCGGCGCGCTGCCGATAGCCGGCCTCGCGCATCATCTCAGCGGCGGGGCCGGACAGCGAGCCCTTGTTGGGCACGGCGATGCGTAGGGTCATCGGGGAGCCTTTCAGAGTTTCCGGTAGACGTCGGCGAGGCTGATGCCGCGGGCGAGCATGAGCACCTGGACGTGGTAGAGCAGCTGCGAGATCTCCTCGGCCGCCCGCTCGGTGCTCTCGTGCTCGGCCGCCATCCATGCTTCGGCGGCCTCTTCCACGACCTTCTTGCCGACGTGATGGACCCCATGGCGGACCGCCTCGACGGTGCCGGAGCCGGCCTCGCCGGACTCCACCTTCGCGGACAGCTCGACCCAGAGGTCATCGAAACTCTTCACGTCGCACAAGGGTACGGAAACCCTGCCACCCGACGGCGCGCCGGTTCACGGGCCGGACACGCCGGCCCGTGACCGCCCCGGTCTACGCGTAGCAGTTGCGCAGTGCGACGACGGTGGCCAGCGCCGCCTGGGTCGCCTCGTAGCCCTTGTCCTCCTTGGACCCAGGCAGGCCCGCGCGGGCCAGCGCCTGCTCCTCGTCGTCGCAGGTCAGCACCCCGAAGCCGACCGGGACGCCGGTGTCGACGGCGACGCGGGTCAGGCCGTCGGTGGCCGCCTGGCAGACGTAGTCGAAGTGCGGCGTCTCGCCCCGGACGACGACGCCGAGCGCGACGACCGCCTCATAGTTGGCCCGGGCCAGCCGCGCCGCGGCGACCGGCAGCTCGAACGAGCCCGGCACCCGCAGGATCAGCGGATCGGGCACGCCGGCCTCCTCCAGCGCCCGCTGCGCCCCCGCGATCAGGCCGTCCATGACCTGCTGATGCCACAGCGACGCGACAACCGCGACCCGGAGGTCGCCCACCTTGCCCACCTGCAGCTCGGGCGCGCCCTGACCACTCATCGTCCGGTGTCCTCTCGTTCGGCGGGTTCCTCAGAGACTGGCAGATCGCGCAGATCGTGCCCCAGGCGGTCCCGCTTCGTCGTCAGGTACCGCAGGTTCTCGGGGGTGACGGCGACCGGCAGCGCGACCCGTTCGGCGAGCTTCAGGCCGTACCCCTCGACGCCGGTCAGCTTCGCGGGGTTGTTCGTCATCAGGGCGAGGGTGCGCACGCCGAGGTCGGCCAGGATCTGCGCGCCCGTGCCGTAGTCGCGGGCGTCGGCGGGCAGGCCCAGCTCGACGTTGGCGTCGACGGTGTCCAGTCCGCCGTCCTGCAGCTCGTACGCCTGCAGCTTGTGCGCGAGGCCGATGCCGCGGCCCTCGTGCCCGCGCAGGTACACGACCACGCCGCGGCCCGCGCCGGCCACCAGGTCCAGCGCCGCTCGCAGCTGCGGGCCGCAGTCGCAGCGCAGCGAGCCGAACGCGTCGCCCGTCAGGCACTCGGAGTGCAAGCGCACGAGGACGGCGTCGTCGCCGGCCGCGTCGGCGCTCACGTCGCCCATGACGAGGGCGACGTGCTCGCTGCCGTCGAGGATGTCGCGGTAGGCGTGCGCCGTGAACGTGCCGTGCGCGGTGGGCAGCCGGGTCGTCGCGACGCGCTTCACCTGGCGCTCGGTGCGCCGGCGGTAACGGATGAGGTCGGCGATGGAGATCATCGCCAGCCCGTGCTCGTCGGCGAACTCGCGCAGCGCCGGCGCCCGCATCATCGAGCCGTCGTCGTGGACGATCTCGCACAGGACGCCCGCGGGCGACAGACCGGCCAGCCGGGCGAGGTCGACCGCGGCCTCGGTGTGACCCGGGCGCGTCAGCACGCCGCCCTCCCGGGCCCGGAGCGGGAACACGTGACCGGGCCGGCTGAGCTCGTACGGCTCGGTCGCGGAGTCGGCCAGCACGCGCGCGGTGTGGGCGCGCTCGGCGGCCGAGATGCCGGTGGTGATGCCGTGACGGGCGTCGACGGAGACGGCGAACGCGGTGCCCTTGCGGTCCTCGTTCACCGTCGTCATGGGCGGCAGGTCGAGGCGGTCCAGCTCGCTGCCCAGCATCGGGACGCAGATGACGCCGGACGTGTGCCGGATGGTGAACCCCATCAGCTCCGGCGTGGCCTTGGAGGCGGCGAAGATCAGGTCGCCCTCGTTCTCTCTGTCCTCGTCGTCGACCACCACGACGGCCTTGCCGGCCGCGATGTCGGCGATGGCCCGTTCCACGCTGTCCAACTGCACGGTCATGCGCGCGCTCCCGTCTCGATCAGCCGTTCGACGTACTTCGCGACCACGTCGACCTCCAGGTTCACGCCGTCGCCGGGCTGCCGGCGGCCGAGCGTGGTCAGCTCGAGCGTGGTCGGGATGAGGCTCACCTCGAACCAGTCGGCGCCGAGCCCGGACACCGTCAGCGACACACCGTCGACGGCGATCGATCCCTTCTCCGCGACGTAGCGCAGCAGGCCGGTGGGCGCCGCGATGCGGACGACCTCCCAGCGGCTGCCCGGCGTGCGGGAGACGACCGTGCCGACGCCGTCGACGTGGCCCTGCACGATGTGCCCGCCGAGCCGGTCGCTGGCCCGCACCGCCCGCTCGAGGTTGACGGTGTCGCCGACGCTCAGCTTCGCCAGCGTGCTGCGGTCGAACGTCTCGCGCATGACGTCGACGGTGAAGGTGTCGCCGTCGACCGCGGTGACGGTCAGGCAGACGCCGTCGACGGCGATCGACGCGCCGTGCACGGCGTCCTCGGCGACCTTCGGGCCGCGGACGGTGAGCCGCCCATCGTCGGCGTCGCCCTCGATGGCGACGAGCTCGCCCAGTTCCTCGACGATCCCGGTGAACATGGCCTCACGCCTTCCTGTGGTCTTGCGGGGTTGCGGTGATGCGGAGATCGGGTCCGAACGCCTTGACGTCGGTGACGTCGAGCCGGATCGCGGCGTCGATGGTGGTCACGCCGGCGTCGGCGAGCGCGGCCGGACCGGCGCCCAGCAGGGCGGGCGCGACGTAGCCGACGACGCGGTCGATCAGGCCGGCCCGCCAGAACGCGCCGGCGAGGGTCGGGCCGCCCTCGAGCAGCACGTAGCGGCGTCCGTCGTCGTAGAGGCGGGTGAGGAGTCCCGGCAGGTCGACGCGCCCGTCCGGGCCGGCGCCGACCTCGGCGGCGGTCGCGATCCACGTCGGCGCCGCGTCGTCCCGCACCCTCGCCGTCGCCGGAGTCCGCCCCGCGCTGTCGACGACGACGCGCAGCGGCTGCTCGACCGCCCGGTCGGCGGCCGGAGCCACGCCGGCCGCGTCCAACCGTGCGGTGAGCTGCGGATCGTCCGCCCGCACGGTCCCCGACCCGACGATGACGGTGTCGACCGCCGCGCGCAGCCGGTGCACGTCGGCGCGGGCCTCGTCGCCGGTGATCCAGCGGCTCGTGCCGTCGGCGGCCGCGCTGCGCCCGTCGAGCGTCGCGGCGAACTTCCAGACGACGAACGGCCGGTGCGTCCGGAACGGGGTGAGCCAGCGGGCGTTGGCGGCGGCCGCCTCGTCGGCCAGCACGCCCGACTCGACGTCGACGCCGTGCGCGCTCAGGGTGGCCGCTCCCCCGGCAGCGACCGGGTTGGGGTCGGCGACAGCTACCACCACCCGGGCGACCCCGGCCGCGATCAGCGCCTGCGTGCACGGTCCGGTGCGCCCGGTGTGGTCGCAGGGCTCGAGCGTGACGACGGCGGTGCCGCCGCGCGCCCGCTCGCCGGCCTCGGCCAGTGCGGTGATCTCGGCGTGCGGCCCGCCAGGACGCTCGTGCCAGCCCTCGCCCACCGTCGCGCCGGCGGCATCGAGGATGACGCACCCCACGTCGGGATTGGGCGGTGTGGTGAGGGCGCCGTTGCGGGACAGCTCGATGGCGCGGCGCATCGCCGCCAGCTCCGCCGGACTCGCCACCGGCCCCTCCTCGCCTCGTCGGGCGAGCTCCGGGGCGGACGCGGGTGCGCCACGTACGGCCGCGCTCGGCGTTGGACGCGCGCCAACGGGCGCGACCAGCCGAGACGGCCGCGCGTGCTGCCTCCCATCCGGACTTTCACCGTCGGTCCCGGAATTCCACCGGGTCAACCGTCCAGCGCCCGCTGGTGCGGACGCCGGCCGGGTCGCGGACTGTCACCGCCGGTTCGGACTTTCACCGACCCCGGAGCACGCGTCGTATCTCTTGACAGGGTAACCGCCGCAGCGCGAAACGCATTCCCAGCCTGGCTCTGCGTTCCTTCTCACATCCGCATCGCCTCCCCGACCGGGTCCCTTCAGCTCCCCGCCGCCCATCGTGAGCAGTCGCGGGCCAGCGGAAGGCAGATGACGGCGACGGTCGCGTACACTGAGAAACGAAGCTGGCCGCTGCGCAGCGGTCGGAAGTGGGCCGAGGACCCCCGGGGTATACCGGGACCTCGGCTCCGCGCTTTCTACGCTCGGGCGCTCAGTCGAGCTGAATGCGGTGCTCAGTGAGCATCGGGGCGATCACCGCGCGGTATGTCGGGTCGCCGCCCTCGGCCGCGCTCACCGCCCCTGCTACGGCGTCGGCCAGCCACAACAAGGGTTCCGCCGAGGGGCGGGCGTGGTCGACCCTGATGGAGTGCCCGATGATCTGCCGCGCACGGAACCGGTCGATAGCGGCGATGTCTCGTCGGTCGGCAGTGGCGTTGCGGGTCTCCAACCACACCTGTTCGACGCCGGCTGCGTCGAGGTGGAACAGTAAGGCTTCCAGACACTGCCGCCGCGCTCGCTCCTGCCGCCGAGTGTCGATGGGGGCGCCAATGGTCACGACGTGCAGCGTCGGTAGTTGTGCGATTGCCTGCACCGCAGCGAGACGGTCAGCCGGCTTACGGTCGTGCCAGTGGAACCGACGACCGGGTCGAGGCTCCAGCTCACGCATCGTGGCCCGCGCCGTCGATGCGTTCATGTCCTCGAGCGCGCATGCCGCCGTGATGTAGACGCGGTCATCGATCCGGATCGACTCATCGACCGGCGCCACCCACTTCATGCCTTCGCCGGGCCGATCAGACGGGCCCCGGTGAGCGATCGCGCAGCAGGTGCCTGCTGGCTACGTTCGATCGGGCACGGACGCGGCCGCGGAGCCGTGCGGGGGGATGTGGCCTTCCCTGGTGTTCTCGACGATCAGCTCCCGGATGAACTCGGTGACAGCGCGAACGCGTGGACGACCCGGTCGCCGAGCACCGGCTCCGACCGCAGCGCTGTGGCCGGCTGGGATGCCTCCCGGCCGGCCACATGACCTCCTGGCCGCCGTGCCGAGCGCCACGGCCGGACCGCGTCTCTTGCCGAAACGCTCTCAGGTCGCCTCCCGCTGGTCATCCGCCCACGCCGAGGAAGCGCGGTCGGCGGCGAAGGCCGGCACGTCGACCGTGACGCGCCACGGATGATCGGTGCTGAAGGCCGCCGAGGTGGGCGGGGTCCGCTCCACGTACACACCGGTGGACTCGTCGCGGCGTAGCTCGGTGACCACGAGGCCGGGTGGATCGGCCCGCGGGATCACCGTCCAGTACGCGGGGACGCCGGCCCGTGCATACAGCGCGCGCTTGGTCATGATGTCGCGCAGCACCGACGTCGGCGACACCACCTCGACGACGAGCGACAGCGCCTCGACCGGGATGGGCGTCGTCTCGGCCAGCGACACGTGCGCGACGACGATGTCGGGCCGTACCTCGTCGTGGTCACCGATGCGCACCGGCTGTCCGCGATCGACCACGAGCGGACTCCCCCGGTTCGCCACGTCGAACGTGCTCGCCAGCCACTGACAGACCGCGGTCTCGGCAGCGCTCGGCGGGGGCGACAGGACGATGCAGCCCTCGATGAGCTCGAAGCGGGACCCGCCGTCGGCCAGGGCGTGCAGATCGGACGTGCGGAAGCCGCGCGACCCGAGGTCGCGGTGCGGCAGTGGGGCAGCGTTCACGGGGACTCCTGGGGTGGTGACGCCCGGCGGCGGTGCGCGGACGATCCGCGATTCACGTCACGCTAAGCAGGTGGAACGCCCGCTGTCGCCGCGAAACGCAGGCCCGGCGGTTGCCCGTTTCCGGGCAAGTTTGCCCGGCCCCAACCAGCGGCTCAGGGCAAATTCGAGGGCTAACCGGTCCACGTCTTCAGAGCTGACGGAACACCGAGTCGGACGCCGCTGGTCGGCATCAAGGGCTCGGCCGAGCTCTATCGCGTGGGCGCATTGCCCGAGCGGGCCGACGTCGACGCGGCCATGCTGCGGATCGACCGCGAGGCCACCCGGCTCACGGAGCTGACGGAGGACCGGCTGCGGCAGGTCGTCGCGAACCTCGTCGGCAACGCCGTCGCGCACACCCCGCCGGGCAGCCCGGTCCGCATCGGCGTCGGCACCCTCGACGGCCGCGCCGTGCTCGACGTCGTCGACGAGGGCCCGGGCATGACGGCGGAGCAGGCCGGGCGCGTCTTCGACCGGTTCTACCGGGCCAACCGCTCCCGCGAACGGTCCAGCGGAGCCAGCGCCGGGCTGGGGCTGTCGATCGCCCGATCGCTGGCCCGCGCGCACGGCGGCGACGTCGAGCTGCGGACGCGGCTCGGCGAGGGCGCCCGGTTCCGGCTGACGTTGCCGCTCCTCGACCGGGCTCGCCGCGAGGACGACTAGGCCGTGTTGCGCAAGGTGTACCCATCAGGGATCTCAACGTGCACACTGACGGTTTCCCGTTCGACCAAAGGGGACTGCGCCGTGCCCGACCGACCTGAGATCGTCTGCATCTGCGGCTCGACCCGGTTCGTGGACGAGATGCGTGCGGCGAACCGTGACCTGACCTTCGCAGGGGTCATCGTCGTCGCGCCAGGCGAAGCAGACGAGCCGATCACCACCGAGCAGAAGGCCGCGCTGGACGCCCTCCACCTTCGCAAGATCGACCTGGCTGACCGGGTTCTGGTCGTCAACCCCGGCGGGTACATCGGCGAGTCCACGAGCAGGGAGATCGCCTATGCCCGCGCCACCGGCAAACCGATCTCGTTCACCGATCCCGTCTGACCAGTAGACGCCTCGCGGTGGTCGAGGGATCCCGCCCCCACTGATGTTGATCTTGGAGTTGTTCGGCCATCTATCGGACATTTCGCCCACCGATTGCCGAACGACTCCAAGATCAACGTGGGGCGGCCTGGGAGCGCGGCCTTCGACTGCGGCGAACCGCCGCCTGCGACCAACGTGATAGCGGGGTACGCCTAGTGCGCGGCCTTCGTGGCCAGGTCGCGCAGCTCGCTGACGGCGGCAGCGGCGTCCTCGGCGCCGTAGACGGCCGACCCGGCGACGAACACGTCGGCGCCGGCGTCGGCGCACCGCTCGATCGTCTCGGCCGACACGCCGCCGTCGACCTGGATCCAGATGTCCAGGCCGGACCGCGACACCAGCTCGCGCGCACGCCGGATCTTCGGCAGGCACACGTCGAGGAACGCCTGGCCGCCGAACCCGGGCTCGACCGTCATGACCAGCAGCATGTCGATCTCGGGCAGGAGGTCGGCCCACGGCTCGACGGGGGTCGCGGGGCGCAGCCCGACACCGGCCCGGGCGCCGTGCCGGCGCAGCTCGCGGGCCAGCCGCACCGGCGCGGCGGCCGCCTCGGCGTGGAACGTGACGTTGTGGGCGCCGGCCTCGGCGTACCCGGGGGCCCACCGGTCGGGGTCGTCGATCATCAGGTGGCAGTCGACCAGGCGGTCGGTACGGGCCAGGATGGCCTCGACGACCGGCAGCCCGAGCGTCAGGTTGGGGACGAAGTGGTTGTCCATGACGTCGACGTGCACGAGGTCGGCGTCGCCGAGGCGGGCGATCTCGGACTCGAGGTTGGCGAAGTCGGACGACAGGATGCTCGGCGCGATCTGAATCCCCACGAGCGCTCACGTTACTAGTGCGAGCCCGCGGCCACCGCCGACCGGTGGTGTCGCAGGACGACCAGCGCCTGGACGGCGGCGGCCACCACCATGAGCGCGCCGACGACGCTGGTGACCTCGACGGCGCGGGTGAAGGCCTCCTCGGCTGCGGCCACCAGCGCCGACGCCGCCGACGGCGGAAGCGATCCGGCCACGTCCACGGCGCCACCCAGGGTCTCGCGCGCGTGCGCCAGCGCGGCGCCGTCGACCCCACTCACCGCGCCGAGCGACGCAGCGTACACCGCCGTCAGCAGGCTGCCCAGCACCGCCGTGCCCAGGCCGCCGCCCACCTCGTACGCCGTCTCGGACACCGCCGCGGCGGCGCCGGCCTTGGCGGGGTCGACGGTGGCCATGATGACGTTGTTGGTGATCGTCTGCACGAGCCCCACGCCGCCACCCACCAGCACGAACGCCACCATCACCAGCTCGGCACCCAGTCCGCGCCCGGCCAGCACCATCAGCGCGAACCCGGCCGCCACCACGAGCAGCGAGCCGAACAGCAGCCACGGCATCGGCAGCCGGCGCATCAGCGGCACCGCGACCAGCCCGGTGAGGATCGCCAGCGCCAGGCCGGGCACCAGGACCAGCCCGGACCGCAGCGGCTGCATGCCCAGGACGATCTGCAGGTACTGCGTCATGAAGAACAGCGCGCCGATCATCGCGAACGTCGTGAGCAGGTTCGTCACGACCGAGGCGCGGAACGCCGGCCGCGCGAACAGCGCGAGGTCCAGCAGCGGGGTCTCCAGCCGCCGCTGCCGCCGGACGAACGCGACACCGACCAGCACACCGGCCACCAGGGCGGCGCCGTATCCGAGCGATGGCCCGTCGGCGGCCAGTCCCTTGATCCCGTACACCGCCAGCAGCATGGCCACCAGCGACAGCCCGGCGCTGGGCAGGTCGTACGGGCCGGGCGAGGGGTCCTTCGACTCCGGCACCAGGAGCGGCGCGAAGATCAGCAGCAGCGCCAGCACCGGCAGCGCGACCAGGAACACCGAGCCCCACCAGAAGTGTTCGAGCAGCCAGCCGCCGACGATGGGCCCGAGTGCCGCGCCGGCGGAGAACATCGTCGCCCAGATCGCGATCGCCAGCGTCCGCTGGCGCACGTCGTGGAAGATGTTGCGGATGAGCGAGAGCGTCGACGGCATCAGCGTCGCCCCGGCCACGCCGAGCAGCGCCCGCGCGGCGATCAGCATCTCCGGCGACGTCGAGTACGCCGCCAGCGCGGACGCCACACCGAACGCCGTCGCACCGGTGAGCAGCAGCTTGCGCCGGCCGATCCGGTCCCCCAGCGTGCCGGCCGTCACGAGCAGCCCGGCGATCATGAAGCCGTACACGTCGACGATCCACAGCAGCTCGGTGCCCGTGGGCGCGAGGTCCTCGCTCAGGTGCGGGACGGCGAAGCTCAGCACCGTCATGTCGATGGAGATGAGGAGAACCGGCAGCAGGAGGACGACGAGGGCGCCCCATTTCCTCGGGACTGACGTCAGACCTCGCGGTCGGTTGTCAACCTCTTCCCGCGGCCCCGCCAGCACCCGCTCCCGCTCCCCCATCGTCATCGCACACCCCTCCGAGGTAAGCTAAACCGTCCAGACGGTACAGTAACACCGTCAGAATCGAGGTGTCTTCCCCGTGCCACGCCCCTCTTCCCGCGACCGCATCCTCGACGCGCTCGAGCGCATCCTCGTCGAGACGGGCCTGCACGCGGTGACCCTGGAGTCCGTCGCCGAGAAGGCCGGCGTCTCCAAGGGCGGCCTGCTCTACCACTTCCCTAGCAAGGAAGCCCTGATCACCGGCCTCGCCCGGCGGCTGGCCGAGGGCGTCGAGGAGGAGTTCGAGCAGGCGGTGGCCTCCGACGACGTCGTCGACTTCTTCCTGCGCACCTCGGTGCCGACATCGTCTGACGGCCCCGTCTACTGGTCGCTGCTGGCGGCGCTGCGCTCCAACGACGTCGCCAGCGAGGAGGCCCGCGGACTGGTCATCTACTGCTTCGTGCGCTGGGCGGAGATCCTGCGCGAGCACGTGAAGGATCCCGTGACGGCGGAGATCGTCCGGCTGGTCGGCGACGGGCTGTACCTCAGCGCGCTGGCGGGGCTGCCGATGCCGGACCCCGCCCTGCTGGACGAGGTCCGGCACCGCCTCACCCGCGAGGCGGGTGCGACGAAGGCGTCGGACTAGGAGACGACCGCCGGCTCGACGTCGACCGGCAGCTGCGTCTCCTGCTGCCGGCTGACGGCCGCCGCGACCAGGCCCGCGAACAGCGGATGCGGGCGGGTCGGCCGCGACTTCAGCTCCGGGTGCGCCTGCGTCGCGACGAAGAACGGGTGGACGTCGCGCGGCAGCTCGACGAACTCGACCAGCGTGCCGTCGGGCGACGTGCCCGACACCACCAGCCCGGCCTTGACGAGGCGGTCGCGGTGCTCGTTGTTCACCTCGTAGCGATGCCGGTGCCGCTCGGTGACGCGGTTGGCGCCGTACAGCTCCCGGACGACCGAACCTTCCGCCAGCACCGCCGGGTACGAGCCCAGCCGCATCGTGCCGCCGAGGTCGCCCTGGCCGGAGACGATGCCCTTCTGGTCCTCCATGGTCGCGATGACCGGCTCCGGCGTGTCGGGGTCGAACTCCGCGGAGCTGGCCTGCACCAGGCCGGCCTCGGACCGGGCGTACTCGATGACCATGCACTGCAGGCCCAGGCACAGCCCCAGCGTCGGGATCTGGTGCTCGCGGGCGTACCGGATGGCGCCGATCTTGCCCTCGATGCCGCGGATGCCGAACCCGCCCGGGATGACGATGCCGTCGACGTCGTGCAGCCGGGCCGCCGCGCCCTCGGGCGTCTCGCACTCGTCGGACGGGACCCAGCGGATGTGCACCTTGGCGTCGTTGGCGAACCCGCCGGCACGCAGCGCCTCGGTGACCGACAGGTAGGCGTCGGGCAGGTCGACGTACTTGCCGACCAGCGCGACGGTGACGTCGTGGCGGGGGTGGTGCACCCGGCGCAGCAGCTCGTCCCACGCCGTCCAGTCGACGTCGCGGAAGGACAGCCCGAGCCGCTTGACGACGTAGGCGTCGAGGCCCTCGGCGTGCAGCACCTTCGGGATGTCGTAGATGGACGGCGCGTCGACGGCGGCCACGACGGCCTCGGCGTCGACGTCGCACATCAGCGAGATCTTCTTCTTCACGCCGGGCGGGATGGGCCGGTCGGAGCGGCACACGATGGCGTCGGGCGTGATGCCGACCTGGCGCAGCGCGGCGACCGAGTGCTGCGTCGGCTTCGTCTTCAGCTCGCCCGACGGCGCGAGGTACGGCACCAGCGACACGTGCAGGAAGAAGCAGCGGTCGCGGCCGACGTCGTGGCGGACCTGCCGCGCGGCCTCGAGGAACGGCAGCGACTCGATGTCGCCGACGGTGCCGCCGATCTCGTGGATCACCACGTCGACGTCGCCCTCGCCGATGGCGATCATGCGGTCCTTGATCTCGTTGGTGATGTGCGGGATGACCTGGACGGTGTCGCCCAGGTACTCGCCGCGCCGCTCCTTGGCGATGACGTCGGAGTACACCTGGCCGGTGGTGACGTTCGCCGACCGGTTGAGGTCGCGGTCGAGGAACCGCTCGTAGTGGCCGACGTCGAGGTCGGTCTCGGCGCCGTCCTCGGTGACGAACACCTCACCGTGCTGGAACGGGTTCATCGTTCCGGGGTCGACGTTGAGGTAGGGGTCGAGCTTCTGCATGGTGACCCGCAGGCCGCGGGCCGTGAGCAGGCTCCCCAACGAGGAGGCGGTGAGCCCCTTACCGAGGGAGGAGGCGACTCCTCCGGTCACGAACACATGGGTGGTCGGCTGCAAGGCCAAGAGGGGCTCCCGTGGTCAATCCGTCAGCTGGCGGCTCGGCGGCGAAGCGCTGAACCTTTGTTCCACGGACCTCCAGCCTAACAGTTTCCGGGACCTCTCCGGGCCGACTCGCCGCAGCCGGTGTTCGCCGTCACAGAACGTGATGAGATCTTTCCCCGATCGGGGTGGCTTGCCGATCTTGATCCGGTACGTTTGGCTTCGGCCACTTTCCCCCGTGGTGGCCACCGCCCCCGCCGGACTCGCGGCTGGCGGGGGCGGACCAAGCATGCGTCAACGCCCGGCGAGGTCCCGGCACAGGCCGGCGACCAGCCGGGCGTTGTCGTCTTCGTCGGGCCAGGTGGCGGCGTGGCG
This sequence comes from Jiangella rhizosphaerae, assembly GCF_003579925.1. Taxonomy (GTDB): domain Bacteria; phylum Actinomycetota; class Actinomycetes; order Jiangellales; family Jiangellaceae; genus Jiangella; species Jiangella rhizosphaerae. The sequence continues at coordinate 25,587 of NZ_QUAL01000059.1, forward strand.
CCGGCCGCGCTCGCCCAGCGCGGCGCGGCGCTCCGGGTCGTCGAGCAGCGCGCTGACGGCGTCGGCCACGGCGTTCGCGTCACCGACGGGGACGACGTGCGCGCCGTCGCCCACCAGCTCGGGGACGCCGCCGGCCGCCGTCGTCACCACCGGCAGGCCCACCTGCATCGCCTCCTGGATGACCAGTGGGCGGCCCTCCCAGACCGACGTGAGCACGTAGACGTCCGCGGCGGCCAGCAGGTCCGGGACGTCCGACCGGTGGCCGAGCAGCCGCACGGGCAGCTCACCGGCCGCGATCGCCCGGTTCAGTTCGTCCTCCAGCGGTCCGCCACCGGCGACCACGACCAGCGGCGACGGGGTGCGCTCCTTCCACCGCTGCGCGGCCGCCAGCAGCACGTCGAGGCCCTTCTGCTCGGCCAGCCGGTTGACGGCCAGCAGCAGCGGCCGCCCGGTGGCGCCGAGCTCGGCCCGGACGGCGTCGGCGTCACGCTTGGCGGGCTGGACGCGCGGCGCCGCCACGGGAGCCAGCCGGACGTCGGGCGCGCCGAGCTCGCGGGCGCGGGCGACGAGGTCGGACGAGACGCCCAGCGTGACGTCGGCCCGGCGCGCCGCCAGCCGTTCCAGCGCGCCGATCAGGATCCGCTTCGGTCCCGTCGCGAGGACGGCGTTGTGCCAGGTCGCCAGCAGAGGGACGCGTCCGTCGCGGCGCCGGCCCAGCGCGAGCCCGGACAGCGCGGCGGCCCGGAACCCGTGCGCGTGCACGACGTCGGTGCCGCGGAACGCCCGCTGCAGGCCCCGCACGGCCGCGAGGTCGGCCGGCGGGTTCGGCGCGCTGCCGATGCGGACCGGCGCGAACCGGGCGCCGGCGCCGGTGAAGTCGAACCGTTCCTGGGTCTCGGGCGGGCCGGCCACGCCGACCTCGATGCCGAGCCCGCCCAGCCGCTCGACCAGCGACCGCACGTGCGCGCCGACGCCCCCCGCCGTCATGCCGACGACGATCGTCAGCCTCATCGCTCCACTCCCCTGTCGTCCGGTGCCCATGATCATCAACCTTCTCGGTCGTCATGGCAGCACAGAAGGTTGATGATCACGGGCGCAAACCGCGGGCGACCGGCCAGGCCAGGACTCCCGCGACCACCGTCACCGTTGCCGCAGCGGCAACACCGGCCAGCACCAGCGACGCCGTCGACCCGGGGCCGAACGCCGACGCCACCGCCCAGCCGGCCGCCCCGCCGACGCCGGCGGCCACCGCGCCGATCAGAAAGGTCCGCGCCACCCCGGCCACCGCCACGCCACCGGAGTCGCGCACGACGCCGGCCAGCAGCAGCACGCCGCCCACGCTGAGCCCGGCCGTGTGCGCCACGCCGAGCGCCGCCGTCGTCCCGTCCTCCCCCACCGACGACGTCAGCGCGAACGCCAGCGCGATGACCACCACCCAGCCGCCGGCCGTCGCCGCCGCCGACGTCTTGCCGCGCCCGCGGGCGTACAGCGCCCGGCCCAGATGCGCGACCAGCCCGTAGCCGACCAGCCCCGGCGCGAACGCGACCAGCGCCCACGCCATGCGCTCCGGTGGCGCGTCGCCGGCGCCGATCGCGGCGAAGAACCGGGCCACCGGCCAGGCCACCGCCGTCAGCACCGCCGCGCCCAGCAGCGACACCAGCACGACCGCGCGCGTCGATCGCGCCAGGACCTCCGCGTACGACGTCCGCGAGGTCTCGGCGTGCTCGGACAGCCGCGGGAACGCCGCCGTGGCGATCGGGACGGCCAGCACGGCGTACGGCAGCAGGAACACCATCCAGCTGTTCAGGTACGTCACCGCGCCGCCGGTGCCGCCGTGCTCGTTCGACATCAGGTACGACGTCAGGTAGGCCAGTTGCTGCGCGACCAGCGTCACCAGGCCGGCGCCGGCCAGCAGCACCGCCCGCCGCCGCACGCCGTCGGGGAACCGCAACGTGGGCCGCAGCCCGGTCACCCGCAGCAGCATCGGCAGCAGCGTGGCCAGCGCCAGCGCGAGCACGCCGAGCGTCGTCCCGCCGGCCAGCACCAGCTCGTCGCGCCGGTCCAGCGTCGACAGGTCGTTCGCGTCGCCGGTGAACACCGCGCCGAACGCCAGGTACGCGGCGGCGACGACCACGCTCGACACGACCGGCGCGAGCGCCGCGGCCAGGAACCGCCGGTGCGCCTGCAGCGTCCCGGCGGTCACGACGGCGATGCCGTACAGCGGGATCTGCGGCAGGAACAGCAGCAGCATCGCGCGCCCGGCGTCGACGCCCTCGGACCCGCCGGCGCCGCCGAGCATCAGCTCCATGAGCGGCCCGGCGACGAGCACGCCGAGCAGCGCGACCGGCACCAGCAGCACCAGGGTCCAGCCGAGCAGCGCGGACACCGTCCGCCGGACGTGCTCGTGGTCGCCCCGCCCGGCCGCGGCGGCCAGCAGCGGGACGACGGCGCCGGCCAATGCGCCGCCGGCGACGATCTCGAAGACGACGTTCGGGATGGCGTTGGCGGTCGCGTAGACGCTGCCGAGCAGGGTCTCGCCGACCTGGGACTGGAAGACCAGCTGCCGGCCGAAGCCGACGACCCGGGCCAGCACGCTGACCACGGCGATCAGCGCCGCGCCCCCGGCGATCCCGGCGGCCGCACCCGCGGCGACCCGGCGCCCGCTCACCGGCTCGTCAGCGCTGGCGGCCGAGGCCGTCGAGCTCGCGCAGCACCGGGGTGCGCTCGATGACCTTGGTGAAGCTGACCTTCTCGCTGGCCAGCGTCAGTCCGGTGACGACGGCCAGGTGCGCCAGCCGCGCGGCCCGGCCCTCGCGAGCCACCAGGGCCAGCCCGAGCAGCGCCCCCAGCGTGTTGGCGCCGGCGTCGCCGAGCATGGTCCGCTCGCCGAGGTCGTCAGGGAGCATGGCGAGCGCGGCCCCGACGGCGGCGGCCCCGACCGGCGCCGCGGGACCGCCCAGGACGGCCGGCGCGTGCAGCAGCACGGTCTTGTTGGCCCGCCCGGGCCGCAGGTCGAGCAGGTTGAGCAGGTTCGCGTGCCCGGCGACCGCGGCGCCCCCGATGGCGGCGTCGACGACGTTCTCGCTGACCAGTGCCCCGCCGACGACCCCGGCCGCGCCGATGACGCCGATCTTCACCACGCCGCTGGTCACCTCGCCGGCCTGCAGCGCACTGAGGTGGCCGCGCAGCCCCTTGCTGGCCGTCGTGCCGAACAGGTCGTCGTAGAGACCCACGGCGCCGACGGCGACGGCGGCCGTCACCCCGGCGGTGCGGGCCCGCGCCGGCAGCCCGGGCGCGACGGCGATGCCCGCGGCG
>NZ_QUAL01000065.1 GCF_003579925.1 Jiangella rhizosphaerae
CGGCCGCGAGCCGCACGCCGTCGCCGTCGGTCATGATCGCCGCCGCGCCGGCCGCCGCCGCGGCCGCCGCGAACCGGGCGCCGTGCGTCACCGCGCCGGGCAGCGCCATGTAGAGATCGCCGGGCCGGACCTGCCGCGAGTCGTGTGTGACGCCCGTCACCAGCACGTCCGCCGGCGCGGCGGCGTCGAGCACCGTCAGCGGCAGCGGCGTGACGTGGCGGGGTCGCAGTCCTGGGCGGTCGGGCACGACAGAGCAATCTACTCGGTCAGTCGGCGAAGAGTGGCACCTGCGGCGCCTCCGTGCCGGTCGGCGCCACGCCGCCCTGCTCGAGCGCGAACCGCATGATGTCGGCGAACGCCGGGCCGGCCAGCGCGCTGCCCGAATTGCCGTTCTGGGGGTCGAACAGCGACACGACGACGACGTACTGCGGGTCGTCGGCCGGCGCGAAGCCCATGAACGAGGAGTTGTAGTCGGCGTAGCAGCCGCACTCGGGGTCGACCCGCTGCGCGGTGCCGGTCTTGCCGGCGATGCGGTAGCCGTCGACCAGCGCGGGCCGGCCGGTGCCGCCCTCGCCCATGACGGCCTCCATCATCGTGGTGACCTCGGCCGCCGTCTCCTCGCTGATCACGCGCTCCGGCGCCGGCGGCTCCACCGGCGTCTCGCGCCCGTCGGCGTCGATGGTCGCCGCGACCAGCCGCGGGTCGACCCGGACGCCGCCGTTGGCGATGGTGGCGTACGCCGACGCCATCTGCACGGCGCTGACCGAGATGCCCTGGCCGAAGGCGACGTTGTCGCGGGTCAGGTCGGTGAAATCCTCGCCGGACGGCAGCCGTCCGCCGGTCTCGCCGGGCAGCCCGAGGTCCGGCGCCTCGCCGAACCCGAACCGCTGCAGGTAGTCGTGGTAGACGTCCTTCTCCAGCAGCTCGGCGGCCAGGACGGTGCCGACGTTGCTCGACTTCGCCACGATGCCGGCCAGCGTCATCTCGTCCTCGCCGTGGCTGTAGTAGTCGTGGATCGTCTCGCCGCCGCGCCGGATGCTGTCGGGGACCGAGAACGTGGTCGTGTGGTCGGCCAGCCCCTGGTCGACGACGGCCGACATGGTGATCGGCTTGAACACCGAGCCCGGCTCGTAGGCGTCCTCGACGGCGGCGCTGCCGCGGTCGGCGGCCTCGGTCTTGCTGGGGTCGCCGGGATCGAAGGCGGGCGTGGCCGCCAGCGCGACGATCTCCTGCGTGTCGACGTCCATGACGACGGCGACCCCGTCGGCCGCGCCGGCGTTCGCGACCGCCTCGGTGAGCACCTGCTCGGTGTACCACTGCACGTCGCTGTCCAGCGTGAGCCGCAGCCCGGTGCCGGCGACCGGCTGGCTGACGTGGTTCGACGAGCTGTTCGGGATGCGGATGCCGCCCGGGCTGAACTGGTAGGTCGCCTCGCCGTCGACGCCGGCCAGCGTCTGGTCCATCGACTGCTCCAGCCCGGTGAGGCCCAGGCCGTCGGCGCCGAGGAACCCGACGACGTTGCCGGCGACGGTGCCCGCCGGGTAGTCGCGGGCCGGCGCGGGCGTCGCCGAGAACCCGGGCAGGCCCAGCGCCCGGATCTGCCGCCAGACCGACCCGGGCACCTCGCGCGCGACCACCACGTACCGGTCGTCGCCCGTCAGGGTGCGCTGCAGGTCGGCGGCATCGGTGCCGAGGATGCTCTCGAGCTGCAGCGCGTAGGCGGCCGGGTTGGCCACCTGCGTCTGGTCGACCTCGAGCGTGTACGCCTCGACGGTGCTGGCCAGCGGCTCGCCGTCGCGGTCGATGATGGCGCCGCGGTCGGCACGCACCGGCACCGTCTTCAGGCCGATCTGGTTGGCGACGGCGGCGTACGTGGACGCGTCGATGCCCTGGAGCTGGATCAGCCGGCCGCCGAAGAGCGAGAGGATCACGCAGACGCCGACCAGCGTCACCCGCAGCCGCTTGCGCGGGTCGGCCAGCCGGACGGTGCGCGGCTGCTTCGGCGGCTTGGGGCGCCTGGGCGGCTTCGGCGGACGCGGTGTCCTGCTCGCCTTGGGCGCCCGGACCGGGCCCGCGGCTCGGGTCGCCGACGCGACGGCGCCGGCATGCACCGGCTTGGGAGCGCTCTTGCGCGCGGCGGTCTTCCGGGCCGGCTTCGGCGCGCCCTTCGCGACGGCCGCCTTGCGGGCCGGCTTCGGGCCGGCCGTCCGGCTGGGCTTCGGGGCGGACTTCGGCGCCGGCCGCGCGGCACGTCCCGCCGCCGTACTCCGTCGGGCACCCGCCCCGGCTCCCCGTCCGGTCGCGCTGCGGCCGGCCGATCCCCTGCCGCCCTGGCGCTTGGGCGGCATCAGCCGGCACCACCGTCGTCGCCGGACGAGGAGCCGGGCAGCTCCAGGAACGTGGGCGCCTCCTCGGCCGGGACCATGCCCATCCGGGTCGCCTGCTCGGCCAGCGCGTCCGGCGCGCTGCGGGCGGCGACGCGGTCGGCGAGCTCGGTCTGCCGGTCGCGCAGCTCGTCGGTGGTCGACTGCAGCTCGCCCAGCTCGAACGCGCCCTGCTGCAGCGCGGTGTTGAGGACCAGCAGCCCGATCAGGCCGATGCCGAGCACCAGCAGGACCAGCACGACGAACGGGGCGCGCGGAGCGCGGGAAGCGCGCAGCGGCACGCTGCGCAGTGCGGGCCGCCGCGGCGCGGCGACGGGTGCGTAGGCGCGTTCGACGGCGCTCATGCTGCCTCCCTGATCCGCTCGACCGCGCGCAGCCGGGCCGACTGCGCACGCGGGTTGGCGGCGATCTCGTCGCTGGTGGGCGGCTCGGACCGGGTCAGCAGCCGCAGCTCGGGCCGGTGCTGCGGCAGCTCCACCGGCAGTCCGGGCGGCGCCGAGCTGGTCGACCGGGCGGCGAAGAGCTGCTTGACGATGCGGTCCTCCAGCGAGTGGTACGAGAGCACGACGATGCGGCCCCCGACGGCGAGCGCGTCGACGGCGGCCGGCAGCGCCCGCTCGAGCGCGTCCAGCTCGCCGTTGACCTCGATGCGCAGCGCCTGGAACGTCCGCTTGGCCGGGTTGCCGCCGGTGCGGCGCGCCGGCGCGGGGATCGTGTCGCGGATCAGCTCGACCAGCCGGGCGCTGGTGTCGAACGGCGCCCGCCTGCGCTCGCGCACGATCGCCGCCGCGATGCGCGACGCGAACCGCTCCTCGCCGTAGCGGCGCAGGATGCGGGTGAGATCGGCCGCGGCGTAGGTGTTGAGCACCTCGGCCGCGGTGATGCCGGTGGACTGGTCCATGCGCATGTCCAGCGGCGCGTCCTGGGCGTAGGCGAAGCCTCGCGCGGCCTCGTCCAGCTGGAGGGAGGAGACCCCCAGGTCGAACAGGACGCCATGCACGCGCCGGATGCCGAGGCCCGCCAAGACGTCGGCGATCCGGTCGTAGACCGCGTGCACGCCGGTGAACCGGTCGCCGAACGGCGCCAGCCGCTCGGTGGCCCGGGCCAGCGCCTCGCGGTCGCGGTCGAGGCCCACCAGGTGGGCCGTCGAGCTGCGGCGCAACAGGGCCTCGGCGTGCCCGCCGAGGCCCAGCGTGGCATCGACGACGTAACGCCGCTCGTCCTCCTGGAGCGGCGGAGCGAGAAGCTCGACGACGCGGTCGAGCAGCACCGGGACGTGCGCCCCCTGCTCAGTCATCGACACCCCCGCGTCTCTTCGTCGTTGCCTGGTGTTGCCGTGTCGCGGCTCGTACGACCAGGTCCCCGCCCGCTCGGGCTTGCTTGCCAGCTCTGGCCGCTTGGCACCGGGGAAGGTGTGTCAAGCGGTTGAGCGGCCGGAGACCTCGTCGTGCGTTCCCACGCGACGGCGGTCAGAAGATGCCGGGCAGCACCTCCTCGGAGATGTCGGCGAACATCGGTTCCTTCTCCGCCTGGTACGTCTCCCAGGCCTGCTCGGACCAGATCTCCACCCGCGTCATCGCACCGACGACGGTGCACTCGCGCTCCAGACCCGCGTACGTGCGCAGACCCGGCGGGATGGTGATGCGGCCCTGCTTGTCCGGGACCTCGTCGCTGGCCCCCGCCGCCAGCATGCGAGCGAAGTCGCGCGTGCCCTTGTGCGTGATGGGGGCGGCGCGCAGCTGCTCGGTGAACCGGAGGAACTCCGCACGCGGCCACACGTAGAGACAGCGCTCCTGCCCTCGTGTGATCACGACGCCCTCCGCCAGTTCGTCCCGGAACTTCGCCGGGAGGATGAGCCGCCCCTTGTCGTCCAGCCGGGGCGTGTGGGTGCCGAGGAACACGGCCCACCTCCCCGCCGTCCGCCGCGACCGTCACCGGAGCCTCCGGTGACCGCCCCCTCGGACCACTCTTCCTCCATTGCCCGCCACTCTACTCCACTCTCCCCCACTTGCAACCACATTCAGCCCCACCGCGCCCCACCACGCCCCACCGCGGGCCGATCGGGCGACGGCGAGCGACACCGCCGTGGCGGATGTCGACGCAGGTCAGGACGGCAGCGGAGGCACCCGGCCCACGCGTGGAGCGTGGTGGGGAGCGGAGTGGGGACCGCCGGGCGCCGACGGCCGGCAGGGACGCCTCCGGGCCGCGGCGCCGGACGACGTGCCTGGTCGACGGGGCCTGGGATGCCGGGTGGGGGCCGCGGTGGAGCGGAGTGGGGAATGACGCGGCCGGCTCCCGATGATCATGAGCCGTTCCGGCCGCTGGCCACGGGAATGTCCGCTTCGGATGGATGCGCGTGCATAGGGAGTGGACATAGGATCTGCGGGTAAGCGAAAGCCGGGGCCGATCGGAACCTGCGGGACGGGTCAGACGTCGCACACTGCGAGACTGGACAGCGGAATTCCGCGATCGGCCGAGGCACGTCACGCCGACGAGGTCGGGGATCGAAGGAGGAAACGTGCCTGAGCCGTTCAACCCGGGCCGTCATCAACAGCAGGGCCCCAGTGACGTCGTACCCGAGCTGGCGCTGAGCGACCTCGCCGACACCGCGGCCCGCATCCAGGCCGCGATCGGCTCGGTGGTCGAAGGGAAGCCCGAGGTCATCAAGCTGGCCCTCACGGTGCTGCTGGCCGAGGGCCACATCCTCATCGAGGACGTCCCCGGCGTCGGCAAGACCATGCTGGCCAAGTCGGTCGCCCGCGCCATCGACTGCTCGGTGCGCCGCATCCAGTTCACGCCCGACCTCATGCCCAGCGACGTCACCGGCGTCTCCGTCTTCAACCAGGAGAGCCGCGAGTTCGAGTTCAAGCCGGGCGGCGTGTTCGCGAACATCGTCGTCGGCGACGAGATCAACCGCGCCTCGCCGAAGACGCAGTCGGCGCTGCTGGAGTGCATGGAGGAGCGGCAGGTCACCGTCGACGGCACCACCTACCAGCTCGAGGCGCCGTTCATGGTCGTCGCCACCCAGAACCCCATCGAGATGGAGGGCACCTACCCCCTCCCCGAGGCGCAGCGCGACCGCTTCATGATGCGGCTGTCCATGGGCTACCCGTCGCCGCGCGACGAGATCGAGATGATCGACACCCACGGCTCGACCAGCGCGCTCGACCCGCTCGAGCCGGTCACCGACGCCGCACACGTCCACAAGCTGGTCCGGCTGGTGCGCGGCGTGTACGTCGCCGACCCGATCAAGGAGTACGCCGTCGCGCTGACCACCGCCACCCGCACGTCGCCCGACCTCCGGCTGGGCGCCTCGCCGCGGGCGACGCTGCACCTCATCCGGGCGGCGAAGGCGTGGGCGGGGCTGGAGGGCCGCGAGTACGTCCTGCCCGACGACCTCCAGGCGCTGGCCGTGCCGGTGCTGAGCCACCGGCTGCTGCCGACGGCCGAGGCGCAGATCGGCCGCCGCGACGCCGCGAGCATCGTCGCCGACCTCCTGCAGCGCATCCCGCAGCCCGAACCGGCACGGTAGGGGTTCATGAACGACGCGCTGTCCGGGCTCACCCGCCGCGGCTGGGCCTTCCTGGCCGTCGGCGGCGGCGCCATCGTGGCCGCCGTCCTGGCCGGGCAGCGCGACGTGCTCCGGGTCGGGCTACTGCTGGTCGTCGTCCCGGCCATCAGCCTGGTCGTCGCGCTGCGCAGCCGGGTGCGGCTGGCGGCGTCGCGGTCGGTCGAGCCGCCGCGGGTCTCCGTCGGCGAGCGGGCGACGGTGCACCTGCGCCTGGCCAACTCCGCGCGCATCCCGACCGGCGTGCTGCTGGTCGAGGACAGCATCCCGTTCACGCTCGGCGCCCGGCCGCGGTTCGTCCTCGACCACGTCTGGTCGCGGTTCCGGCGCGACGTCACCTACGCCATCGACCCCGTCGTGCGCGGGCGGTACAAGGTGGGCCCACTGACGGTGCGGGTCACCGACCCGTTCGGCATGGTCGAGCTCCGGCGCGCGTTCAGCGACGTCGGCACGCTCATCGTCACGCCGACGGTGCACCAGCTGCCGCCGGTGCGGCTGGTCGGCGAGTGGAGCGGCAGCGGCGAGAGCCGGCCGCGGGCCATCGCCGCCGCGGGCGAGGAGGACGCGACGATCCGCGCCTACCGCATCGGCGACGACATGCGCCGCGTGCACTGGCGGGCCACCGCCCACCACGGCGAGCTGATGGTCCGGCGCGAGGAGCAGCCCTGGCAGAGCCGCGCCACCCTCCTGCTCGACACCCGCACGTCCGGCCACACCGGCGAGGGCATCGACTCCTCGCTGGAGTGGAGCGTCACCGCGGCGGCGTCCATCGGCGTACACCTGGCCGAGCGCGGCTACGCCGTCAGGCTGGCCACCGACCACGGCGGCGCCGTCTCCACCAACTGGCACGACCCCGCCAGCGGACCCGGCGACGCCAAGGTGTCGCTGCTCGACGCGCTCGCCGTCGTCCAGCCGCAGCGCGACGCGTCCGTCGGCCGCTGGCCCGACCTCCTCAGCGGCGCCGAGGCCGCCACCGGCCTGCTGGTCGGCGTGTTCGGCCGGCTCACCGAGCAGGAGGCCCGGGTCGTCGCCGGGCTGCGGCAGGGGTCCACGGCCGCGCTGGCCGTCGTCCTCGACGTCATGTCGTGGACGTCGCTGGGCGAGAACAGCCGCGAGCAGGTCCGGCTCACGGCCAGCATCCAGGTGCTGCGCAGCGCCGGCTGGAACGTCATCGTCGCCAAGCGCGGCGAGCACCTGGCCACCCTATGGGAGCGGCTCGGGCTGCAGCGGCCGGCCGTGCAGGCGGCGGCTCGGCCCCCCGCCGGCGTCGCGAGCGAACGAGAGGCGAGCTGATGTCGTCGCTGAGTGCACACGGCCGGCTGACCATCGTCGCCGCGGTGGCGGCCTGGCTGTCGGTGCTGCCGCTGTTCGCGATCACGCAGACCGACGACTGGATCGTGCCGGCCGCCATCGGGGTCGCGCTGGTCGCCGGCACCGGGTACGTGCTGCGCAAGCTCGGCGTGCCGGCGCTGCTGGTCCCGATCGCGCAGCTGGCGGTCGTGACGCTGTGGCTGGGCGTGCTGGTGGCCAACGACGTCGCGCTGCTCGGCTTCATCCCCACCACCGACTGGGCGACCCGGCTGGTCGACGTGTTCCAGGAGGGCCTCGACGTCACCTCCACCTACGTCGCCCCCATCCCGGTGCCCCGCGGCATCCTCATGCTGGTGGTCGGCGGCGCCGGCCTCGTGGCGCTGCTGGTCGACGCGCTCGCCGTCTGGCTGCGCCGGGTCCCGCTCGCCGGCGTGCCGCTGGCCGCCTGCTACGGCGTCGCGGCGTCGGTCATGACCATCGGGCTGGACTGGTGGTGGTTCCTCCCGCCGGCGGCCGGGTTCCTGGCGCTGCTGGTCTCCGAGGGACGCACCCGGGTCGCGGCGTGGGGCCGGTCGGCCAGCCCGTCGGCGCGGCGCAGCGGGATCCCCGAGACCGACTCGCTGGCCCGCAACGGCCGCCGGGTCGGCGCGGTGGCGCTGGCGGTGGCGGTCGCCGTCCCGGGCATCGCACCGGTGCTCACCGAGGGCGTGCTGGGTCCGGGCCGCGGTGGCGGCGGCGGTGGCGGGCAGACCATCCGGACCGACAACCCGATCATCGACCTGCAGCGCAACCTGCAGCGCCGTGAGAACGTCGAGGTGCTGCGGTACACCTCCTCCGTCGAACAGGCTGCCTACATCCGCATCGTCACGCTCGACGTGTTCGACGGCGAGGAGTGGAAGACCTCCGACCGCCCCGTGCCCGACTCCGTCAGCTCCGAGCTGCCCTGGCCGCAGGGGCTCGACCAGGCCGACTGGCCGGTCGCCGACTACGACATCCGGGTCACCGAGAACTTCAGCTCCAGCTGGCTGCCGCTCCCCTACCCCGCACGCACCATCGACATCGAGGGCGACTGGCGCTACCACGCGCCGACCCTGGACGTCGTGGCCGACGGCGACGACGTCCGCGCCCGCTCCTACAACGTGCAGAGCCTGGTGCTCGAGCCGACGGTCGACGCGCTGAGCAGCGCCGGGCCGCCCAGCGACGACGTCGACGCGATGCTCGAGCTGCCCGACGAACTCCCGCCGCTGGTCACCGAGCTCGCCGACGAGGCCACCGAGGGCGCCGCCAACGACTTCGAGAGGGCCGCCGCCCTGCAGCGGTGGTTCCGCCAGCCGGGCAACTTCGAGTACGACATCGAGGCCAGGGGCGGCCACAACGGCGACGCGCTCGTCGAGTTCCTCAACGACCGTCGCGGCTACTGCGAGCAGTTCGCCGCCACGATGGCCATCATGGCCCGCTACCTGGGCATCCCGGCGCGGGTCGCCGTCGGTTTCACCACCGGCACCTACCAGGGCAACGGGACGTACCTCGTCCGCTCGCACGACTCCCACGCCTGGCCCGAGCTGTACTTCGAGGGCTCCGGCTGGGTCCGGTTCGAGCCCACGCCGGCCACGATCACCGGCACCGCGCCGGAGTGGACCGAGGTCCCGAACCAGGCTCCCAACGTGCCCAACGCCGACCCGACCGCTCCGGAGCAGCAGCCGTCGAACACCGCCCCGGCCATCCCGCGCGACGACCAGCTCGGCGGCGGCGCGGCGTCCGGCGAGCAGGATCCGCCGTCGCAGTGGCCGCTGATCGTGCTGGGTGCCCTGGCGCTGCTGGCGTTCTTCGCGACCCCGACGGTGGCCGCGCGCATCGGCCGCGAGCTGCGCTGGCGCCGGGCCGCCGACGATCCCGGCGCCCTCGCCGAGGCCGCCTGGGCCGACCTGCGCGAGTCCGCGCGCGACGCCGGCCACCCGTGGGACCCCGCCGCCACCCCGCGGGTCACCGGCCGCCGGCTCGCCGCCGCCGCCTCGCTCGACGACGACGACCACGAGCTCCTCGACCACCTCGTCGGCGCCGTCGAGCAGGCCCGCTACGCCCGCCGGCCCGCGCCGGTCGAGGCGCTGCGCGAAGACACCGCCATGGTGCGCCGCTCCATCGCCCGCTCGGCCTCAGCGGGCCGGCGGGTCCAGGCCTTCCTGCTGCCGACCCGGCTCCGCGACAGCGCCGTCGAGGCCAACCGCCGGCTGGTCGACGGCTTCGACTGGATCGACGCCACCGGCGAGCGGCTGCGCACGTCCGTCGCCGCGGCCGCGACGCGCCGCCGGCTCCCGGCACCGCCTCCGCCGGCGGAGTGATCGACCGGCCGGTTGTGGCGGGCTGTGGACCGCGATGATCCTCGAGGATCGCTGACATCGCTGGGATTTCTCCCGCTCCGCCGACCGCCGAGGCGGACACGCGGCCCCGAGCAGCCGAGCGGGCGCATGGCCGCGCCTGCCTGCCCCGGAAACGCGAAAGCGCCGCCCGAAGGCGACGCTCGACCGCGTGGTTCGACGAGCTACTGCCCGTAGCCCCGTTCGCGCCGGTTGCGCCAGCGCTGCTCCATGCGCTCCATGAACGAGCCGCTGTTGCGCGGGCCCTTCGGGCGGCGCTGGCGGCGAGGCGAGCCGGGGCTGATGTCGGGAACGTCACTCGCGGCCGCGCCGTCGGTGGGCGGGACGCGACGCCAGGAGGTGACGGCGTAGAAGGCCGAGCCGAGCATGACGACGAAGCCCGCCACGCCGAGCGCGATCACCTGGGTCACCGCGCCCGTCATGAGCATCACGACACCGACGACGAAGACCAGACCGGCAAAGACCGCACGCCGCCGGTACCGCCGCCGCAGATCCGCGCCACGCATGGCGGTGGCGAACTTCGGATCCTCGGCGAGGAGCGCCTGCTCCATCTGCTCGAGCAGCCGCTGCTCATGATCGGAGAGTGGCACCGTTCCCCTCCAATGAACACGGAAATCTATGGGCACCTGCTGTAAGGACCAGCATATGCGGCCGACGCCACCGAAGAAAGCCGGGCGCTCGACCGAAGCCGGTCGATGTCGACGTACCCGCCCGGCGGCCCGATCACACGTCCGCCTCAGCGGCCTTGGCGGCGAGCACGTGCAGGGCCGCGGCCACCGCCCGGAACGCCGGATACGCGACGAGGGCGGCCTCGAGCTCGGCGAGCGAGGCCACCTCGGCGGGGTCGTCGGCGACGCTGCCGGCGACGAGGTCGGTGAGCACCCGCACGCCGTGCACCTCGTCGACCCGCAGCCCGGCCCCCGTGAGCAGCGCCCTGACGCCGTCCTCGTCGAACCGGCGCGGCAGCGGGTCAGAGCCGCCCCAGCGGCCGTCCGGGTCGTCGAGCAGCCGGCGCGCGTCGGCGAAGTGCCCGGCCAGCGCCTTGGCCAGCACGGCGGCGTACCGCTGGGCGACGACGACGCTGGCGACGCCGCCGGGGCGCAGCGCCGCCGCGATGGCCGTCACGGCGCCCGAGACGTCCTCGACCACCTCGAGCACGCCGTGACACACCACGACGTCGGCGCCGGCCGGGCCGACCACGCCGGCCAGCCCGGCGGCGTCGCCCTGGACGCCGGTGACCTGGTCGCCCACGCCCGCCTCGGCGGCCCGGCGCGCCAGCGTGGCCAGCGCGTTCGGGCTCGGGTCGACGACGGTGACGCGGTGGCCGATGCGGGCCAGCGGCACCGCGAACACGCCGCTCCCGCCGCCGAGGTCGACGATGTCGAGCTCGCGACGGCCGGTGGACGCGCTCAGCGCGCCCAGCGCCTCGTACAGCTGCGTCCAGATGGCCTCGGTGCGCGGGTTGCGGCGCAGACGCTCGTTCATCGCGTCACGCGTCGCTCGACCGGGCCCAGAGGTTCAGCCCCGCCTCGACGGCGTACTTGTCGATCTCGGTGAGCTCGTCGTCGGTGAAGTCGAGGCGGTCCAGCGCGCCCAGGCTGTCCTCGAGCTGCGCCACCGTCCGGGCCCCGATCAGCACCGACGTCACCCGCTCGTCGCGCAGCGCCCACGACAGCGCCAGCTGCGCGAGCGTCTGTCCACGCGACTCGGCGATGCCCGCCAGCGCGTTGAGCCGCTCGACGACGTCAGGCGTCACCAGCGACGCCGAGAACGACCCGCCGCGGGCCGCGCGGGAGTCGTCGGGCACGCCGCCGAGGTACTTGTTCGTCAGCAGGCCCTGGGCCAGCGGCGAGAACGCGATGACGCCGAGGCCCTCGTCCGCGCACGCCTCGAGCAGGCCGGCCTCGATCCACCGGTTGAACATCGAGTAGGACGGCTGGTGGATGGCCAGCGGGGTGCCCAGCTCGCGCATGATGGCGACCGCCTCGCGGGTCCGCTCGGGCGAGTACGACGAGATGCCCGCGTACAGCGCCCGGCCGGACCGGACCGCGGTGTCGAGCGCGCCCATCGTCTCCTCGAGCGGCGTGTCGGGGTCGAACCGGTGCGAGTAGAAGATGTCGACGTAGTCCAGACCCATGCGGTTCAGCGACGCATCGAGGCTGGCCAGCAGGTACTTCCGCGAACCCCACTCGCCGTACGGGCCGGGCCACATGTCGTAGCCGGCCTTCGTCGAGATGATCAGCTCGTCGCGGTACGGGCGGAAGTCCTCGGCGAAGATGCGGCCGAAGTTCTTCTCCGCCGAGCCGGGCGGCGGGCCGTAGTTGTTGGCCAGGTCGAAGTGGGTGACACCGCGGTCGAACGCCGTACGCAGGATGGCCCGCTGCGTGGCCAGCGGCGACTCGTCGCCGAAGTTCTGCCACAGGCCCAGCGAGATGGCGGGCAGCTTCAGGCCGGTGCGGCCGCTGCGGCGGTACGGGGTGTCGAGGTAGCGCGCTTCGTCGGCCCGGTACGGGGCGCCTACGTGGAGGTTCCTTGTCGGACGGTCAGCCATGCTGCGAACCTATCGCTCGTGTCCCCGTCCCGCGCCAGCGACCGTCCCCGTCCCGAACGCTTCGCCGGAGTCCACGGCATCGACTCCGGCACCGTCGAGCTGGTGCCCGACCGCTCCGACCCGGGCGGCTGGTCGATCCTCGTCAATCGGGTGCCCAGCTCGTACGTGCACCTGGGCGACCCGACGCGACTGGACTTCGAGTACATGCAGTGGGCCGGCCACGTCCTCGACGTCGCCGCGCCGCCGGGCGCGCGACTGCCGGCCGTCCACGTCGGCGGGGCCGGCTGCACCCTGGCCCGGTACGTGGCGGCGACGCGTCCCGGCTCGCCGCAGACGGTGTTCGAGGTCGACGCCCTGCTGGTCCGGATCATGCAGCAGGCGTTCGGGCTGCGCGGGGTGCGCGGGTTGCGGCTGAAGACTCAGGACGGGCTGGAGGGGCTGCGGTCGCTGCCGGACGCGTACTCGGCCGTCGTCATCCGCGACGCCTTCGACGGCTCCCAGGTGCCGCCGCACCTCGCCGACGCCGGGTTCTACGCGGAGACGGCGCGGGTGCTGCGCGCGGACGGGGTCTACATCGGCAACATCGCCGACACCGCGCAGGTGCGCGAGTCGCGGGTCGAGGCGGCGACGGCGCTGGAGGTGTTCACGCACGTCGCGATGATCGCCGAGCCCGGCCAGCTGCGCGGCCGCCGGTACGGCAACGTGGTGCTCGTGGCGTCGCAGGCGCCGCTGCCGGAGGACGCGCTGGTCCGCAAGCTCGCCGGCGGCGCCGTCCGCGCCCGCTACGTGGAGCCGGCCCGCGTGAAGGAGCTCGTCGCCGGCGTCAAGCCGCGCCACTGACCGTACGTCCGCTTCTGGCGACCAGTGGCAGCGTTCGCTGGGCTCCCCGTCCCCCTGCTGCCCCATTCTCTCGCCGCGAACGTGCGCGTCAAGCGGACTAGTGGCGCTTCGCGCGGCGATGACCGCTTGACTCGCCCGTCCCCGGCCAAGAACGGGCAGTTATCAGGGGACGGGGAGGATGTGGGCACGACTCACGGTTGGCCTGCCCGTTTCGCCCCGCTTTGCCGGGTTGCAGACGGCGATGATCATCCAGGATCGCCTACATCACGAGGATTACGTGAGCTTCACCAGGTCTGTAGGGGTGTTGACGCTTGGGGAATCCTCGTGATGGTCGCCGAATCGCGGTGAAATCTCGCGATGTGGACGCCCCACGACACCAACGCCACACAGAAGCGGCCGAACAACGCGGTGTCGTCGCCGCTCTTCCCCGTCCCCCTGATAGCTGCCCGCTCTTAACCGCGGGCGCGCGGGTCAAGTCCAAGCGCCCCAACCACAGCGAAGCCCCACCACAAACGCGCGCGGACTTGAGGCGCGCGCCCGCGGCCAAGATCATCGGGCAGCAGGGGGACGGGCCCAACCCCGCGATCACAACGCGACCCTCACCGACAATCTCAGCAGTATTGACAACTATTCTTTTCGGTGGAAGCGTTGGGGCATCCGCACAACAGGACAGCTCGGAAGGACCGGGACCATGACCGCCATCGCCGCCACCCCCACCATCAGCCCCGCCACCGCGACCACGGCGACCGGCCGCGCGTCCCGCCGGCTGCTCACCGCCGGGCTCGTCGCCGGCCCGCTGTACGTCGCGACCGTCGTCGGCCAGTACCTCCTCCGCGACGGTTACGACCCGACCCGGCACGCCGCGAGCGTGCTGGCCAACGGCGACTACGGCTGGGTGCAGATCGCGAACTTCGTCGTCGCCGCGGCGCTGACGGTGGCGGCCGCCGTCGGCATGCGCCGGTCCGGCGTCGCCGGCACCTGGGCGCCCCGGCTGGTCGGCGTCTTCGGGGTGTCGCTGCTGGCCGCCGCGGCCTTCGTCGCCGACCCGGTCGAGGGCTTCCCGCCCGGCACGCCGGCCTCGGCCGCCGGCACCATGAGCTGGCACGGGTTCGCCCATCTGGCCGCCGGGACCGTCGGTTTCACCTGCCTCGCGATCGCCTGCTTCGCGCTGGGCCGCCGGCTGCGGCGGGACGGCCGCGGCGGCGCCGCCTACTCCGTCGCCAGTGGGGCCGTGGTCCTGGCCGGCTTCATCGCGGTGTCGGCGAGCGCGGGCGCCAGCTGGGGCGTGCTCGCCTTCACGGCCGGCATCCTCGCCGGCTGGGCCTGGCTCGCCGTCACCTGCGCCCGGCTGGCCCGCTGACCCCGAACATACGAGACGGCCGCAGGGGAGAGTTCCCTGCGGCCGTCGTCGTGTGTGCGTCAGCTGCAGCCGCTGGTGGAGCCGCAGCCCTCGCAGACGTAGCAGCTGCCGGCCGGGCGCATCTTCGTGCCGCAGGTGAAGCAGAGCGGCGCGTCGGTGCTGGTGCCCTGGATGACCTCGAGCAGCTCGGCGGACGTGTGCGCCTCGACCGGAGCCGGCCGGGCGGAGGCGACGTCAGCGGCAGGGGCCGCCTTGGCCGGCGCGGCCTCGGCCTTCACCGGGGCCGACTGCCGGAGCGTGTCGACCTCGACCTCGACGTCGGAGTCGGGGGTGTACTCCCCCGTGTCGAGCTGCCGGGCCCGCTCGGACGCCGTGTAGATGCCGAGCGCGGCGCGCGACTCGAACGGCAGGTGGTCGAGGGCGAGGCGACGGAAGATGTAGTCGACCACGCTCTGCGCCATCCGCACGTCGGGGTCGTCGGTCATGCCCGACGGCTCGAAGCGCATGTTGGTGAACTTCTCGACGTAGGTCTCCAGCGGGACGCCGTACTGCAGCGCGATGGAGATGGCGATCGAGAAGGCGTCCATGATGCCGGCGAGTGTGGAGCCCTGCTTGCCCAGTTTGAGGAAGACCTCGCCGAGGCCGTCGTCGGGGTAGGAGCCGGCGGTCATGTAGCCCTCGGCGCCGCCGACGGTGAACGACGTGGTCCGGCTCGGCCGCGTCTTCGGCAGCCGCTGGCGGGTCGGCCGGTACTCGACGACGACATCCTTCTCGGGCGTCTTGTCGGCGGTCTTGGCCTTGGCGTCGGACAGCGGCTGGCCGACCTTGCAGTTGTCGCGGTAGACGGCCAGCGCCTTGAGGCCGAGCTTCCAGCCCTGCAGGTAGATCTCCTCGATCTCCTCGACGGTCGCCGACTCGGGCATGTTGACCGTCTTGGAGATGGCGCCGGACAGGAACGGCTGGACGGCGGCCATCATGCGCACGTGGCCCATGGGCTCGATGGCCCGCGGCTGGCCGGCGGCGCAGTCGAACACCTCGTAGTGCTCGGGCTTGAGGCCGGGGGCGTCGACGACGTTGCCGTGCTCGGCGATGTACTCGACGATGGCCTCGATGGTCTCGTCGGCGTAGCCGAGCTTCTTCAGCGCCTTCGGGACCGTCAGGTTGACGATCTGCATGGAGCCGCCGCCGACCAGCTTCTTGAACTTGACCAGCGAGAAGTCGGGCTCGATGCCGGTGGTGTCGCAGTCCATCATGAAGCCGATGGTGCCGGTGGGCGCCAGCAGCGAGGCCTGGGCGTTGCGCCAGCCGTTCTTCTCGCCGATCTTGTTGCCCTCGGCCCACACCTTCGTCGCGAGGCTGCGGACGTCGGCGTCGAGCGCCGAGACCGTCCGGAGGTCGTCGTTGGCGGCCGCGTGCTTGCGCATGACCCGGGCGTGCGCCTCGGCGTTGCGGGCGAAGCCGTCGTACGGGCCGACGACGCCGGCCAGCTCGGCGGAGCGCTTGTAGGCGGCGCCGGTCATCAGCGACGTGATGGCGGCGGCCAGCGCCCGGCCGCCCTCGGAGTCGTAGGCCAGGCCCGACGCCATGAGCAGCGCGCCGAGGTTGGCGTAGCCGATGCCGAGCTGGCGGTAGGCCCGGGTGGTCTCGGTGATCGCCTCGGTCGGGAAGTCGGCGAAGGTGATCGAGATGTCCATCGCGGTGATGATCAGCTCGACCGCCTTGGCGAACGTGGCGCCGTCGAAGCTCCCGTCGGGCTGCAGGAACTTCATCAGGTTGAGGCTGGCGAGGTTGCAGCTGGAGTTGTCGAGGCTCATGTACTCCGAGCACGGGTTGGACGCGGTGATGCGGCCGGTCTCGGGGTTGGTGTGCCAGTCGTTGATGGTGCCGTCGTACTGGATGCCGGGGTCGGCGCACTCCCACGCCGCCTGCGCCATGTCGCGGAACAGCTTGCGCGCGTCGACCGTCGAGATGACCTCGCCGGTCATGCGGGCCCGCAGGCCGAACTCGCCGCCGGACTCGACCGCGCGCATGAACTCGTCGTTCACCCGGACGGAGTTGTTGGCGTTCTGGTACTGGACGGAGACGATGTCGGCGCCGCCGAGGTCCATGTCGAAGCCGGCGTCGCGCAGCGCGCGGATCTTGTCCTCTTCGCGCGCCTTCGTCTGGATGAACTCCTCGACGTCGGGGTGGTCGACGTCGAGCACGACCATCTTCGCCGCGCGCCGGGTGGCGCCGCCGGACTTGATCGTCCCGGCCGAGGCGTCGGCGCCGCGCATGAAGCTGACCGGGCCGGAGGCCGTGCCGCCGGAGGACAGCAGCTCCTTACTGGAGCGGATGCGCGAGAGGTTCAGGCCGGCGCCGGAGCCGCCCTTGAAGATCATTCCCTCTTCGCGGTACCAGTTGAGGATCGACTCCATGGAGTCGTCGACGGAGAGGATGAAGCACGCCGACACCTGCTGCGGCGACTTCGTGCCGACGTTGAACCACACCGGCGAGTTGAAGCTGAACACCTGGTGCAGCAGCATCCAGGTCAGTTCGTGCTCGAAGACCTCGGCGTCGTCGGGCGTGGCGAAGTAGCCCTCGTCCTCACCGGTCGTCCGGTACTTCTTCACCACCCGGTCGATGAGCTGGCGCAGGCTCCACTCACGCGCGTCGGTGCCGACGGCGCCGCGGAAGTACTTCGTGGTGACGATGGTCGACGCGTTCAGCGACCAGAAGTCGGGGAACTCGACGCCCTTCTGCTCGAAGACGGTCTCGCCGGTCTTCCAGTTCTGCTGGACGACGTCGCGGCGCTCCCACGTCACCTCGTCGTACGGGTGGACACCGGCGGTGGTGTAGATGCGCTGGACGCTCAGCCCGCGCGCCTTCTTCGACCGTGCGCCCGGCTTGCTCCCCGCGCTGTTGCGGCTGGGCCCGCTCACCGTCTCCGTCATGGACCTTCCTCACTTCCCCCGGCTTTACCCGTGTGTCCGGGCCTGTCATTCGGTTGTCGTGCTGGACTGCTGGCTCACGGTTCCGCGACGGTCAGCGTGGAGTCGCGCTCCTCGCCCTCCTCGTCGCGGTGACGCTGGGCCCGCTCGCGGTCGGCCCGCAGCGTCGCGATCTCGTTCTCGAAGTCGTCCAGGCTGTCGAAGTCGCGGTAGACGCTGGCGAAGCGCAGGTACGCGACCTCGTCCAGCTCGCGCAACGGGCTCAGGATGGCCAGGCCCACCTCGCGGCTGGGGATCTCCGCGCTCCCCGACGCGCGGAACTGCTCCTCGACCCGCTGGGCCAGCCTGGCCAGAGCGTCCTCGCTGACGCCCCTCCCCTGGCACGCCCGGCGCACCCCGGCGACGACCTTCTCGCGGCTGAACGGCTCGGTGACCCCGGACCGCTTCACCACGGCGAGCGTCAACTGCTCGACGGTGGTGAACCGGCGCTCGCAGGCCAGGCACTGCCGCCGCCGGCGGATGACGGTGCCCTCGTCAGCGGTACGGCTGTCGACCACCCGGCTGTCGGCGTGACGGCAGAACGGACAGTGCATGCGGGGCACCTCCTCGGCGCTGGACCTGTGGACGAGATGGGGACAACTTGTGCACTCTCGACCACTACCTGTGGACAGCTTACACCCGTGTAACTACTAGATATAGGGGTACCGTACGTCCGCCAGAGCGTCGCCTGCAACCGACATCGCCGGACTCGGCGGAGGGTCTTTCAAAGCCGCAGGTCATGGATGAGTCGATCAAGCGCGTCGGCGCGTCGGGCGATTCAGCGCAGAGGTGAACGCCGTTGGTCGCCGTGGGCCGTCCTCGGGGCGGTTCTCGCAGCTCACGAGCTGTTTCGCCGCTTGACGTGGGCCGAGGGGCCGCCGCGGGCTGGTACGGCCTGTGGGTTGTGGATGACGGCGGATGCGTCGGGCTGTGGACACAAGATGTGGGGTGAGGGTTCGCCGGGCGTGGCGTCGGTGTGGTTTGCCGCGTTGGCCGGCCCAAGATGGTCCCGGACCCAAGGCCCGCTGTTCTCAGCTCCGCTGGGCGCTCGCTGGCCGTAGGTGGTGTTCGGCGACCGACTCCGCTCGGTTCGTTCCCCGCTGGCCTCCTCGGACCCCGAGATGATCACGTTCACCACGAAAACCCGTGTCGTACTACGCCTGCAATCGTGTCGACGGTCGAGAAAACCTCATGACGGCCCACCCCACCCGCCGGAAAGCGCTCACCACAGCCCGCGCCCATGATCATCGGCGATCGCTGGCGTCATAGCACCAGTGATCGCCGATGACGATCCACGCACGGCAGGCAGGCACGGCTGTTAGCCGCCGCGTTCGATGCCGACGTCGGCGCCATGGTGGTGACGACGAACGCCGCGGCAACGCCGTGACGGCCGGGCGGCTCGTCGGCGACGTCACCGTGACGACCTGACCCGGACCCTTCGGTGTGTTCATCCAGGATCGACCACAGCATCAGGTGGTCGAACCTGGATGATCACCGAGACAGCACGGACGAGCCACCGCGGATGTCCCGATCGGCGGTCTGCGTGAGCTTGGCTCGCCGAAAGCGACCATCCGTGCCGGATAGGCCCGATTCGTGGAGCACTTCGGCGTGCCAAGGCAGCGGCCACCGACATCGTGACGACGATGCCGACATCATGACGACCACGCCCCGACGCGATCGCCGCGCTCTCATCCGGACGCCCGATGTCGCCCACGCCGTCATTCTCGATGGCGGCCAACACACGGCAGACAGCCGCCAGCGGACAGCAACGCACAGCGGAGCCGGTCGCCCACCCACCGCCAGGCCGACGGCGGCCAGCGGACAGCGACGCACAGCGGAGTCGGTCGCCGAACCACGAACGGCCAGACGGCGGCCAGGGGACGGCAACACACAGCGGAGTCGGTCGCCCCGAGGGTGCCCACCGCAAGCGGCCAGCGGAGCGCGAACAGCCAGCGGGCCTGAACGCCCGGGCCACTTCTTCCCCGGCCGCCTGATGCTGTTCCCCCGAGGGCGCGGCGGCGCGGGTCAAGCGGTCTCGCCGGCGCGAAGCGCCCACCAGTCCGCTCGAGGCGCGCCGCCGCGCCCTCGACACTCGAAGAGCAGGAGGCCGAGGACCCACCAACGCTCAACGAGCGGCGAACNGAGCAGGAGGCCGAGGACCCACCAACGCTCAACGAGCGGCGAACCATGGCGCACCAGGGGAAGTGGGGGGCATGGAGGCGATGCCCATCCCGTCCACCCGGCGCACCGGACCGGGGCAGGCTACCGGCCGGACGGGATCTGGATGAGGTCGCCGGGGCGGATGTCGCTCGCCGAGGAGAGGCCGTTCAGCTCCATGATGGCGGCGACCGTCTCGCGCGGGTCGGCCGTCGGCGCGGCGTCGGTGGCGAGTTCCCAGAGGGTGTCGCCGCCGCGGACCTCGACCGTGGTGACGGCCGTGGCGCCGCCGGAGCCCGCGGGTGCCTCCCAGGGACGGACGAACGCCAGCGCGCCGGCGACGATCAGCATCAGCCAGGCGAACCCGACCACGACACGCCCGCGCCGGGTGAGCCGGGCACCGTGCAGGCTGGGCTCGGCCGAGCCGACGCACGGCACCGGAGTCGGGCGCCCGGCGGGCCGCCGGCGCGCGACGTGGCGGCGGGGCACGTCGGTGCGCTCGGGCTCGATCACCACCCGCGTGCGGGACTCGAACGGCGGGATGTAGGTCGTCGTCGTCGCCATGGTCAGCCTCCGGTCTATGTCGCACAACCGTTCGATAGAACGACTGTACGAAACGTTGTACACGCTGCCACTGACAAAGTCGAGACACGTTCGAACAGATGTTTGATCGCGTCTTGCATTCCGGCTACTCTGACCTCATCAATCGACCCTGCGACGCGTTTTCGAACGCACGCTGCGAAGCGCCGTCGCATCGACCGACATAGCCGGAGGTGCCGTGGTGGCCAAGAACGAGGACGAGGAGCGCGGCGACGCAGCCGGCGCCTCGGTGCACAACTTCCCGGAGACACACCAGCATCCCGCCGACCTGACGGTGCGGCAGCGCAAGGTGCTCGAGGTCATCCGCGAGTCGGTGAGCCGGCGCGGCTACCCGCCCAGCATGCGCGAGATCGGCGAGCTCGCCGGCCTCTCCAGCCCGTCGAGCGTCGCCCACCAGCTGGGCGTGCTCGAGAACAAGGGCTACATCCGCCGCGACCCGCACCGCCCGCGCGCGCTCGAGGTGCTTCCTCCCGGGACCGCGCCCGGCGACTTCACCCGGCAGGTGATGGAGGACGAGGAGAGCAACCTGCCGACGCCGTCCTACGTGCCGATGGTCGGCCGCATCGCCGCCGGCGGGCCGGTGCTCGCCGAGCAGGCGGTCGAGGACGTCTTCCCGCTGCCGCGCGAGCTGGTCGGCGAGGGCACGCTGTTCATGCTCCGCGTCGTCGGTGACTCCATGGTCGACGCCGCCATCTGCGACGGCGACTGGGTGGTCGTCCGGCAGCAGCCGGTCGCCGAGAACGGCGAGATCGTCGCGGCGATGATCGACGGCGAGGCGACGGTGAAGACGTTCAAGAAGCGCGACGGCCACATCTGGCTGCTCCCGCACAACGCCGACTACGAGCCCATCGACGGCGACGACGCCACCATCCTCGGCCGCGTGGTCGCGGTCATGCGCCGCATCTGAGCTCACCCAGCCGGCATCGGCCGGGGCGTTCAGGCCACCACCCGCCCCGGCCGATGCTCAACCTCGCGGCCGCGACGACGAACGCCCTACGACGACACCGCCAGCCGCCGCAGCGCCCCTGAGACGACTGCCTTGTCGGTGGTGAACCACATCGGCGGCAGCGACGCCCGCAGGTAGCCGCCGTAGCGGGCGGTGACCAGCCGGGGGTCGAGCACGGCCACCACGCCGCGATCGGTCGAGCGGCGGATCAGCCGCCCGGCGCCCTGCGCCAGCAGCAGCGCCGCATGCGTGGCCGCCACCGACATGAAGCCGTTGCCGCCCGCCTTCTCGACCGCCCGCTGCCGCGCCGACGCCAGCGGCTCGTCGGGCCGCGGGAACGGGATGCGGTCGATGACCACCAGCTGGCACGACCCGCCCGGCACGTCGACGCCCTGCCACAGGGAGAGCGTTCCGAATAGGCACGTCTTCTCGTCGGCCGCGAAGGTCCGCAGCAGCGTCGCCACCACGTCCTCGCCCTGGCACAGCACGGGCAGGTCGGGCAGCCGCTTGCGCACCGCCTCGGCCGCCTCCTGCGCCGCCCGCCGCGATGAGAACAGGCCCAGCGTCCGGCCGCCGGCCGAGGCCATGAGCTCGACCAGAACGTCGACCGCCTCGGGACGCAGGCCGTCGCGGCCGGGCGTCGGGAGGTCGCGGGCGACGTAGAGGATGGCCTGCTTGCCGTAGTCGAACGGCGACCCGACGTCGAGCGAGCGCCACGCCGGCGCCCCCTCGCCCAGCAGCCCGAACGCTCCGGCGGCGGCGTCGAACGACCCGCCCAGCTCCAGCGTCGCCGACGTCGCCACGACGGTGTTCTGCCCGAACAGCCGGTCGCGCAGCAGCCCGGCCACGGACAGCGGCGCGACCCGCAGCGACCGGCCGCCGCGCTCGCGGTCCTCGACCCACACGACGTCGTGCTCGCTGTTGGCCACCAGCCGCTCGGCCGTGCCGTACACGTCGTCGATCATCGTCTTGGCCGCCCGCCGCGCCGCCTCGACGTCGGCCGCGCGCTCCTCGCGGGCCGACCCGGCGAACCCCGACTGCACCGCGCGGGCGGCGTCGCGCACGCCGACCAGCGCCGCCAGCAGCCCCTCGGGCAGGGCGTCGAGCCGGCCGACCGGCGCGTCGAGCAGCGCC
>NZ_QUAL01000058.1 GCF_003579925.1 Jiangella rhizosphaerae
GTCGGACGCGGGAGCCGTGGCCCCCGCGTCCGGGCCGGCCGGGGTGCCGGCGTCGGCGTCGGCGTCGGCCGGCCGCGGCTCACCGGTCTCGGGATCGATGCGGCGCCGGTCGCGGATGACGGGCTTCAGCTCTTCGGGGTCGTCTCCCAGACCCTCGGGTCGCTGCGCATCGGTCACTTGGTGTCCTTCTCGTCGTCGACGATCTCGGCCTCGACGACGTCCTCCTCGGCGTTGTCGCTCGTGGCGGACGCGCCGTCGTCGGCGGTACCGGCCTCGGCGCCGTCACCGGACGGGGCCTGCGCGCTGGCGTAGATGGCCGCGCCCAGCGCCTGGAAGGCGGTCTGCAGGCGGTCGGTCGCCGACTTGATGGCGGCCTCGTCGTTGCCCTCGAGCGCCTTCTTGGCATCGGCGAGGGCGGTGTCGACGTCGTCGCGGACCTCCTGGGAGAGCGTGCCGACCTTCTCGGTGTTGTCGGCCAGGAACTTCTCCGTCTGGTAGACCAGCGACTCGGCCTGGTTGCGGTTCTCGGCGGCCTCGCGGCGCTTGCGGTCCTCCTCGGCGTACTGCTCGGCCTCGCGGACCATGCGGTCGATGTCCTCCTTGGGCAGCGAGGACCCGCCGGTGATGGTCATGGACTGCTCACGGCCGGTGCCGAGGTCCTTCGCGGACACGTGCACGATGCCGTTGGCGTCGATGTCGAACGTGACCTCGATCTGCGGGACGCCGCGCGGCGCCGGCGGCAGACCCGTGAGGTCGAACGTGCCGAGCTTCTTGTTGTAGGCCGCGATCTCCCGCTCGCCCTGGTAGACCTGGATGCCCACCGTCGGCTGGTTGTCGTCGGCGGTGGTGAAGATCTCGGAGCGCTTCGTCGGGATGGTCGTGTTGCGCTCGATCAGCTTCGTCATGACGCCGCCCTTGGTCTCGATGCCGAGGGACAGCGGGGTGACGTCGAGCAGCAGGACGTCCTTGACCTCACCCTTGAGCACGCCGGCCTGCAGGCTGGCGCCGACGGCGACGACCTCGTCGGGGTTGACGCCCTTGTTGGGCTCCTTGCCGCCGGTGAGCTCCTTGACGAGGTCGACGACGGCGGGCATGCGGGTGGAGCCACCGACCAGGACGACGTGGTCGATCTGGTCGACGGAGATGCCGGCGTCGCGGACGACGTTCTGGAACGGCGCCTTCGTGCGGGCCAGCAGGTCGGCGGTCATCTGCTCGAACTGCGCGCGCGAGAGGGTCTCGTCGACGTGCACCGGGTTCTTCTCGGCGTCCTGCGCGATGTAGGGCAGCGAGATGGACGTCTGGGTGCTGGACGACAGCTCGATCTTCGCCCGCTCGGCGGCCTCGCGGACGCGCTGCATGGCGATCTTGTCCTTGGAGAGGTCGATGCCGTGCGCGGACTTGACCTGGCCGATCAGCCAGTCGACGACCTTCTGGTCCCAGTCGTCGCCACCGAGGTGGTTGTCGCCGCTGGTGGCCTTGACCTCGACGACGCCCTCGCCGATCTCGAGCAGCGAGACGTCGAAGGTGCCGCCACCGAGGTCGAAGACGAGGATGGTCTGGTCGTGCTCACCCTTGTCGAGGCCGTACGCCAGCGCGGCGGCGGTCGGCTCGTTGACGATGCGCAGGACGTTGAGGCCCGCGATCTCGCCGGCCTCCTTGGTGGCCTGGCGCTGCGCGTCGTTGAAGTACGCCGGGACGGTGACGACGGCGTCGGTGATGGTCTCGCCCAGGTAGGCCTCGGCGTCGCGCTTCAGCTTCTGCAGGACGAACGCCGAGATCTGCTGCGGCGTGAAGGTCTTGTCGTCGATCTTCTGCGACCAGTCCGAGCCCATGTGGCGCTTGACCGAGCGGATGGTGCGATCGACGTTGGTGACGGCCTGGCGCTTCGCCACCTCACCGACCAGGACCTCGCCGTTCTTGGCGAAGGCCACCACGGACGGGGTGGTGCGCGACCCCTCGGCGTTGGCGATGACGGTGGGCTCGCCACCCTCCAGGACGGCGACGACGGAGTTCGTCGTGCCCAGGTCGATGCCGACGGCTCGTGCCATGGCAGTTACCTCCAGTGTTCACTCAGCAGTGTTGAGTCAGTATGGCTCAACTATAACCTTGAGCCGACGCGGCTCAACTTCAGTATCTGGGACAACGAGTGACCGGCTCTGAGGATTCCCTCAGTTTCTGCGCGTACGCTGACCCGCATGTTCCCGGAGTTCCAGGACGACGACGCACCCCGCCGGCCGGACCTGCGCAAGCGGATCGTGGCCGCGGTCCTCGTCCTCTGCCTGATCGCCGGGGTGGCGCCGTTCCTCGCCGCCTTGGTGTTCTGACCGCCATGGCCGTTCAGGAG
Source organism: Jiangella rhizosphaerae (assembly GCF_003579925.1). Classification (GTDB taxonomy): domain Bacteria; phylum Actinomycetota; class Actinomycetes; order Jiangellales; family Jiangellaceae; genus Jiangella; species Jiangella rhizosphaerae. Next base: position 2,345 of record NZ_QUAL01000058.1, read on the forward strand.
GACACCCGGCCGATCGCCGTCCGCAGCCGGCTGCTCGGTGTCGACGCCGCCCGCGGCATCGCGCTACTGGGCATGATGTCGGTCCACATCCTCCCGGCGATCGGCGAGGACGGCGGCCTGACGGCGTCGCGGCTCATCGCCAGCGGCCGGTCGTCGGCGCTGTTCGCCCTGCTGGCCGGCGTCGGGCTGGCGCTGGCGACCGGTGGCCGCACCCCGCCCCGGGGCCGGCCGCTGGCGGCCGCGAGCGTCGGCGTCGCCCTGCGCGCGCTGGTGATCTTCCTGGTCGGGCTGAGCCTCGGCGCGTTCCCGTCCGGCGTCGCGGTCATCCTGGCCTACTACGGGCTGCTGTTCCTGCTGGCCATCCCGTTCCTGGGGCTCGGCCCCCGGATCCTGCTGCCGCTGGGGCTGGTCTGGGCCGCCGGCGCGCCGTTGCTGAACCACTACTGGCGCATCGGCGAGCCGCTGGCGTCGTACGACACGCCGACGTTCGAGTCGCTCGAGCACCCGGGCGACCTGCTGCGCGAGCTGCTGGTCACCGGCTACTACCCGGTGTTCCCCTGGCTGGCCTACGTGCTGGTCGGCCTCGGCATCGGGCGGCTGGCGCTGTCGTCGGCCCGGGTCGCGGCGGCCCTGCTGGCCGGAGGCGCCGCGCTCGCGGTGGCCGCCTGGGTGACGTCGACGGTGCTGCTCGACAACGGCGGACTGGAGCACCTGGTCACCGCCGGGCTGGGCGGGCACCCGGCCAACCCGTTCGACTTCGCCGGCATGGTCAACAACACGTCCTTCTACGGCACCACGCCGGCCACCAGCTGGTGGTGGCTGATCGTGGCGGCGCCGCACACCGCGACGCCGTTCGACCTGCTGCACACCATCGGCACCAGCGCGGCCGTGCTCGGGCTGATGCTGCTCGTCGCGTCCAGGGCCCGGCCGCTGGTGTGGCCGCTCGCGGCGATCGGCGGCATGACGTTCACGCTGTACACCTTGCACGTCGTGCTGCTGTCCGGGCCGGTCCAGGGCCACGAGCTGTCCACGTATCTGGTGCACGTCGCGATCGTGTTCGCGATCGCGATGCCCTGGCGGGCGTTCATCGGCCGTGGCCCGCTGGAGGCGGTGGCGGCCTCGCTGGGGCGGGCCGGGCGGGAGCTGGTGCTGTCGTCGTCAGCGTCGTCGCGGCGATAGGCCCGCCAGGTCGACGGCGTCGGCCATGGCCTGGTAGCCGGCGTCGCCGGGATGCAGGTGGTCGCCGGAGTCGTACTCGGCGCGCAGGCGCAGCGGCTGGTCCGGGTCGCGCAGGACGGCGTCGAAGTCGATCACCGCGTCGAACGCGCCGGACTCGCGGATCCACTCGTTGACGGCGGCCCGGACGGCCTCGCGCTCGGGCGTCCACGTGCCCCAGCCCTGGAACGGCCCGATCGTCGCGCCGACCACTCGCATGCCCTGGTCGTGGGCGCGCTGGATGATCTGCTCGTACGCCGCGATCAGCCGTTGCGGGTCGTACTGCGAGTTGGGCTGCTGGATGTCGTTGACGCCCTCGAAGACGACGACGGTGCCGGCACCGGTCTGCGTCAGCACGTCGCGGTCGAGCCGGGCCAGCGCGTTGTCGCCCTGACCGGGGCCGTTGGCGTGCAGCAGCAGCCGGTTGCCGCCGATGCCGGCGTTGAGGATCCCGAACTGGAACGGACGCGGCTGCGCGAGCATGCGGTCGGCGAGGTAGTCCGGCCAGCGGCGGTTCGCGTCGCGAGTCGAGCCGCTGCCGTCGGTGATCGAGTCGCCGAGGAACACGACGGCGCCGGACGCCGCGCCACGCACGTCCAGTCCGTCGAGGAACCAGAACGACGTCGTGGTCTGCGGGAACGACGACACCGACGGCGCGGTGGTCTGGTCGCCGGTCGCGACCCAGCCGGTCGAGTGCGCCGCCGCGTGGTAGGTCGCCGGTCCGGTCGGGCCGGGGACGTACAGGCTCACCAGCACGTCGCTGTCGTCGGCGATCGGCAGCTCGACGGGGTCGGAGACCAGCTCGGCGCCGGCCGGGATCGTCACGCCGGTGTCACCCGAGAACGTCACCGGCCGCAGCGTCGCGGGGTCGACGTCGCCCGGCGCCGCGCCCGGCAGGGCGAGCGTCGCCGCCCGCACGACCAGCGGCTGCGTGCCGTAGACGTTGGTCAGCCGCAGCCTGGCCTGCGATCCGCCGACCGACACGTGCAGCCGCTGGCGCAGCGTGGTGTCGGTGAAGCCGGCCAGGGCCTGGCCGTTCTGCGGCCGCGCCGCCGCGGTGGCCCAGGTGCCGACCCAGTCGCCGGTCGCCGCCGGTGCCGCCTCGAGCGGCGCGACGGTGGACGGATCGGGCGGGAGGGCGTCGGTGGAGGGGGTGGCGGTCGCGGCGGCGGCGATGAGAAGGGCGCCCGCGGCGGCCGTGGCCAGCGGCCCGGCCCAGCGTCGGAGGGAGGTCGGCAGCGAACGGGACGGCGGCATCGGCGGCTCCTCGTCGAGTCGGCCGCGCCCGGCGGGGGTGACCGGGCGCGGCACTCGTGACGCTAGAGGGCGGCGGTGCGAGGGCGCCAGCCGTCATGCGGCGAGCGGCGGATCCGGTGCGGCAAGCGGTTTCCAGGGCGGGCTCCGCCCGCCGCGCATGCCTGCGGCGCATCAATTTATCGGTTCGTTATTGCATCGTCAATAGCATCTTACTTTGCGACATGAGCATTGACCCTCACGATTGCTGTCGCTAGGTTACGTGGACCCCCACGTCCGTAATGTCCGGCGCACAGCAGGGCACACACGATGCACCGCCGGGCCCTATTCCACGGAGGTCCCGACGATGTCGATGAAGCGCGCCCTGACGGGTGCGGTCGCAGCCGCACTCGCCGCAACGGTGCTGGTCGTCGTGCCAGGCGAGCGAGGATCGAGCACCGCGGACGCCGCTGCGGACGACATTCCGACGCCCACGGAATTCTTCGGATTCGCCATGGGCACCACCGGAAAGCTCGCTCCTTTCGAGCAGATCAAGGACTACTTCGAGCTGGTCGCCGAGGAATCGGACAGCGTCGAGTACGACGTCGTGGGCACCACGACCTTGGGCCACGAATACCCGATCCTGCGGGTGAGTTCGGCGCAGAACCTGGCCCGGCTCGACGAGATCCTCGAGGCCAACGAACGCCTGGCCGACCCGCGCTCGGACCTCACCGAGAGCGAGGCCCGCGCGTTGGCCGAGCAGAGCGTCCCGGTCTACTACCTCGAGGCGACGCTGCACTCCAGCGAGGTGGGCAACCTGCCGGCGCTGGTCGACGTCGTCCACCGGCTCTCGACCGAGCGGTCGGAGTTCGTCCAGAACATCCTGGACAACCTGGTGATCCTGGTGGTGCCGTCGGCGAACCCGGACGGGCAGCACCTGATGGTCGACTACTTCAACGAGACCGCCGGCACCGGCTACGCGCGCACGTATCCGGACCTGTACCACAAGTACGTCGGGCACGACAACAATCGCGACTGGATCTTCTTCACGCAGGAGGAGTCGCGCATCCGCACCCGCCTGGAGCAGCAGTACCGGCCGGTGATCCTGCACTTCATGCACCAGGCCGGCACGAACAGCCCGCGCATGTGGGTGCCGCCGTTCGACGAGCCGCTCGGCCCGAACATCGACTCCATCACCATCTCGGCGTCGAACGCGCTGGGCGCGGAGGTCGCCAACGCCGCCGCCGAGGCCGGGCTGCCCGGCGTCAGCACCGACGACGCGTACGGCATCTTCTGGAACGCCGACGTGTTCGGCACCGGCCCGCACCGTGGCGCGTCGCTGTTCCTGCACGAGATCGCCTCGGTGCGCGACCTCGCGCTGCCGTTCTCCAACCCCGACGGCACCCCGCCCGGCGCCCGCGACCGCACCATGCGCACGTTCGACCCGTACACGGAGAAGACGTGGACGCTGGAACAGATCGTCGAGTACGCCAAGCTGTCGATGTACACCGGCCTGGACAGCGTGGCCAAGGACGCCGACGACTGGTTGTTCAACAACCTCTACCAGGTCAACCGCAAGAACATGGAGCCCGACGGCGGCCCGGAGACCTACCTCGTCCCGGCCGGCCAGCGTGACCCGTACGCCGTCAAGCAACTGGTCGAGATCTTCGACATCGCCGGGGTCGAGGTGGACCGCGCGCTGTCGACGGTTCGGGTGGGCCGGCAGACCTACCCGGCCGGCACGCTGCTCATCCAGAGCCAGCAGCCGATGGGCAGCTGGGTCGACCAGGTGCTCGAGGTCGACCAGTACCCCGACCAGGCACGCAAGTGCGCCGACTGCCCGCTGATCATGCCGTACAGCGAGACCACCGATCATCTCGGCATGCTGCTCGGCCTGACCGTGCAGCCGGTGGACGACGCGCGGGTGGCCCGCACCGAGCGGATCACCGCCGACGACGTCACCGCGCCCGCGGTGCCCAGCCCGCCGCCGGGCGGCGCCTACCTGGTGCGGCCGACGACGTACGGCCTCACCCACGCGATCGCCCGGCTGCAGGAGGACGGCGTCCCGGTGTTCCGGGCCGCCGCCGCCTTCCAGTCCGGCGCCGCGTCGTACGAGCCCGGCACGCTGATCGTCCCCGCGACGGCGGCCGCGCGGGCGACGCTCACCGAGGTCTCTGAGGCGACCGCGCTGCCGGTGACGACGGCGCCGCAGGTGCCCGCCGTCGAGGCGCTGGAACTGAAGCCCGGCACGAAGATCGGCCTGATCCGCGGCGCCAACAACATGCCCGGTGGCTGGCTGATGTGGCTGGCCGACACGTACGGGCTGAACTACGAGGTGGTCGAGGCCGACGACTACGCGAACCTCGATCAGTTCGACACGATCCTCATCGCGCCGGGTGTCACGAAGGCCCGCATCGTCACCGGCCTCGACCCGGCGCGCTACCCGGAGGAGTTCCACTGGGCCCGCGGCGTCGGCGAGGCCGGCTGGCAGGCGCTGGCGACGTGGGTGCGCGACGGCGGCAACCTGGTCGCCGTCGGGGCGGCCGCGGAGACGGCGCGTGAACTGCTGGCGCTGCCGATCACCAACGCGACGCCCACCGACCGAGCCGCGTTCAGCGCGCCCGGCACGCTGCTGAACGCGCACTTCGACCCGGCCGTCCCCGCCACCTGGGGAATGCCGGCGAACTGGCCGGTCTGGTACAACAACAGCCCGGCGTACCGGGTGGCGGCCGGCTCCGGCGCCACCGTCGGCTCGGCGTACCCGTCATCCGGTGAGCTGCTGGCCAGTGGGTACGCACACGGCCAGGCGGCGCTGGCCGGGCTGGCGAACGTCGTGACCGTGCCGGTCGGCGCCGGCGAGGCGACGGTGGCCGGTGCGGACATCACCTTCCGCAGCTGGCCGCGCGCGACCTGGACCATCGTGTCCAACGCGCTGTACAACGGCCCCGGCAGCATGGTGCCGGCGGCCGAGCTGGCGGCGCGGCTCACCGGGCGCTGACGACGGGCTCCGCCCCCGCGGTCCGGCACCGGGGCCACGGGGGCGGACCGTCCGCTACTCGTCCTGACCCGGCGTACGCGCGCCGAGCTCGGCGTCGAGCCGCAGCAGCCCGGGGCCGTCGTCGCCGATGAGGTGCAGCCGGCCGAGGATCTCCGAGACCGTCGACTCCTCCTCGATCTGCTCCTCGATGAACCAGCTGAGCAACGGCAGGCTGTCGATGTCGCCCTCGGCCTGGGCCAGCCGGTACAGGGCGCGGATGGAGTCGGACACCTTCTGCTCGTGCGCCAGCGACGCCTCGAACGCCGCGACCACCGCGGGGCCGGGGTCCTTCGGCGCCGAGATGTCGCCGATCTGCGGGCGGTTGCCGCGGTCGGTGACGTGCTGGATGAACTTGGCGGCGTGCACGCGCTCCTCGTCGGACTGGATGCGCATCCACGACGCCATGCCCGGCAGGTTGGCGTCCTCGAGCGCGATGGCCAGCTGCAGGTAGGCGATCGACGACTCGATCTCGAGCGTGATCTGCTCGGAGAAGGCCTTGGCAAGGGTGTCGTTCAGCTTCATGAGCCCGACGTTAACGCAGCTCAGAACACATTTCTACGAAGTCGTGCCTACCCTTGCGAAGGTTCGCCGAACCTCTGCGCCAGCGTGAGGGCCACCGGGATCGCGACGACGAGCACGACGATCGCCGTGCCGACGCCGAGCGCGGCGAAGCCGCCGGACGCCACGACCAGGCCCGCGACCGGAGCGCCGCCGCCGGCGGCCAGGCCCATGGCGACCTCGCCCAGGCCCTCGGCCCGCAGCCGGCCCTCCGGCGGCACGCGCGCGGTCAGCAGGGCGCTCCC
>NZ_QUAL01000062.1 GCF_003579925.1 Jiangella rhizosphaerae
GTGCCGGCGACCGGCGACGGGATCTCGGTGTCGACCTTGTCGGTGGAGATCTCGAGCAGCGGCTCGTCGACGGCGACCGTGTCGCCCGGCTGCTTGAGCCAGCGGGTGACCGTGCCCTCGGTGACGCTCTCGCCCAGCGCCGGGAGCGTGACCGGCGTGCTCTCGCCGCCCCCGCCGTCGCCCGACGACGCCGGAGCCTCGGCTGCGGCCGGCGGCTGCTCGGCGGGGGCCTGCTCGGCGGCCGGAGCCTGCTCCGCCGGAGCGGCCTCCTCGGCAGGTGCTGCCTCCTCGGCAGGTGCTGCCTCCTCGGCAGGAGCCGCCTCCTCGGCGGCCGCCTGGCCGCCGCCGTCACCCGCGGACTCGCCCGCCTCGCCGATGACCGCCAGCTCGGCGCCGACCTCGACGGTCTCGTCCTCGGCGACCTTGATCTCCAGCAGCGTGCCGGCGACCGGCGACGGGATCTCGGTGTCGACCTTGTCGGTGGAGATCTCGAGCAGCGGCTCGTCGACGGCGACCGTGTCACCCGGCTGCTTGAGCCAGCGGGTNCCGTGTCACCCGGCTGCTTGAGCCAGCGGGTCACTGTGCCCTCGGTGACGCTCTCGCCGAGTGCGGGCAAGGTGACGGAGGTTGCCATCGTCTGTCCTCTCGAGTGCTGCAAACGGTCGTCGCTACAAGGCCGAGGCAAGCTTATGCCCCGGCAGGTCAGCCGTGGACGTGCAACGGCTTCCCGGCCAGCGCGAGGTGCGCCTCGCCCAGCGCCTCGCTCTGCGTGGGGTGCGGGTGGATCAGCTGGGCGACCTCGTCGGGCAGCGCCTCCCAGTTGTAGATGAGCTGCGCCTCGGCGATGAGCTCGCCGACCCGGGCGCCCACCATGTGCACGCCGATGACCGGGCCGTCCTTCTCGCGCACCAGCTTGGCGAAGCCCTGCGTCTTGAGGATCTGGCTCTTGCCGTTGCCGGCGAGGTTGTACTCGATCGTCTCGATCTTGTCGTCGCCCAGCCGCTCCTTGGCCTGCGCCTCGGTGAGGCCGACGGAGGCGACCTCGGGGTCGCAGTAGGTGACCTTGGGGATGCCGAGGTCGTCGACGGGGACCGGGTTCAGGCCGGCGATCTCCTCGGCGACGAAGATGCCGTGCGCGAAGCCGCGGTGGGCCAGCTGCAGGCCGGGGACGATGTCGCCGACGGCGTAGACGCCGGGCACGCCGGTGCGCAGCCGCTCGTCGGTGACGACGAAGCCGCGGTCGAGCGTGACGCCGTTCTCCTCGTAGCCCAGGCCCTCGGTGACCGGGCCGCGTCCGACGGCGACCAGCAGCACCTCGGCGTCGATGGTCTCGCCGTTCTCCAGCGAGACGGTGACGCCGCCGTCGCGCTTCTCGACGCCGGCGAAGCGCGCGCCGGTCTTGAAGCCGATGCCGCGCTTGCGGAACGTCCGCTCGACGACCTTCGACGACGCCTCGTCCTCGAGCGGGACCAGCCGGGGGAGCGCCTCGACGATGGTGACCTCGGCGCCGAACGAGCGCCACACGCTGGCGAACTCGACGCCGATGACGCCGCCGCCGAGCACCACGACCGAGGACGGCACGCGGTCCAGCGTCAGCGCCTCGTAGCTGCTGAGGACGTGGGTGCCGTCGATCTCCAGCCCGGGCAGCGTGCGCGAGCGCGACCCCGTCGCCAGGACGACGTTGCGGCCCTCGTAGCGGGTGCCGCCGACCTCGACGGCGTTCGGCGCCACCAGGCGCCCCTCGCCCTCGACGTACGTGACCTTGTTGGCCTTGACCAGGCCCTGCAGGCCCTTGTACAGCCGCGCCACGACACCGTCCTTGTAGGCGTTGACGCCGGCCATGTCGATGCCCTCGAAGGAGGTCTTGACGCCGAACTGCTCGCTCTCGCGGGAGTTGTCGGCGACCTCGGCGGCGTGCAGCAGCGCCTTCGTGGGGATGCAGCCGTAGTGCAGGCAGGTGCCGCCGACCTTGTCCTTCTCGATCAGCGCGACGCTCATGCCCAGCTCGCTGGCGCGGAACGCCGCGGCGTAGCCGCCGCTCCCGCCGCCCAGGATGATGACGTCGAAACCGGCAGTGTCGGCCACGGTGGTGCTCCTCGATGTCGTCGTTGTCCTCGCTACCGCGTCAACAGCATCCTTCCATTCGCTGTTCCGACACCATTCACCGGACCGGGACGTTGCACTGTGAGCAGGTAGTGTCGCGATACGGTCCTGGTTTCCACCAGGCGAACGCACTCGGAGGTCTGACGATGGGGTTGTTCCGGCGACGGCGGAAGAGCGCCGATGGCAGCTTGGACCGCGCTGCCGACTCCGCCGACGTCAAGCACCTCGAGGAGTTCGCGCGCAGCCGCCGCGGCGTCGAGGCGTTCGTCGAGCCCCCGACGACCATGACCGCCACCACCGTCGTCTTCGTCGCCCACGACGGCGAGTGGACCCGCCGCCGCGTCCGCGACGCCGGTGCGGCGCACGCGCTGGCCCGCAAGCTGGGCATCCCGGCCTACGACGCGCAGGTGGTCGGCTACCCGCAGCGCATGCGCGACTGGAACCGCAAGAACGGCGGCCGCGGCGCCTGAGCGCCCGCGACCGCCGTTCGAGCGCCCCTGAGGGCGCGAGCCGTCAGATGACGCCGTCGGCGACGTCCTCGACCAGCTGGACCAGCGTGCGGACGGCCGCGCCGGTGCCGCCCTTCGGCGTGTAGCCGAACGCCTTGTCGCTGAACGCCGGCCCGGCGATGTCGAGGTGCGCCCACCCGATGCCGTCGGCGACGAACTCCTGCAGGAACAGCCCGCCCTGCAGCGCGCCGCCCCAGCGGTCGCCGATGTTGGCGATGTCGGCGACGGGGGAGTCGAGCTTCTCGCGCATCTCGGCGGGCAGCGGCAGCGGCCACATCGCCTCGCCGGCCCGGCCCGCGGTGTCGTGGATCTTCGCGCCGAGCTCCTCGTCGTTCGCCATGATGCCGGAGACCCGCTTGCCCAGCGCGACGACGGCGGCGCCGGTGAGCGTCGCGACGTCGATGATGAGGTCGGGCTCGTCCTCGCCGGCCCGGACGATGCCGTCGGCCAGCACCAGGCGGCCCTCGGCGTCGGTGTTGAGCACCTCGACGGTCTTGCCGCCGTAGATCGTGATGACGTCGGACGGGCGCTGCGCGCTGCCCGACGGCATGTTCTCGGCCATCGCGGCGTAGGCGGTGACGGCGACCTTGGTGCCCAGCTGGGCGATGGCGTGCACGGCGGCGATGACGGCCGCGGCGCCGCTCATGTCGCTCTTCATCTCGACCATGCTGTCGGCGGGCTTGAGCGAGAGGCCGCCGGAGTCGAACGTGATGCCCTTGCCGACGAACGCGACGTGCTTCTTCGCCCGCGACGGCCGGTAGGCGACGCGGACCAGCCGCGGCGGGTGGACCGACCCTTGGCCGACGCCGATGAGGCCGCCGTAGCCGCCCTTGGCCAGCGCCTTCTCGTCGAGCACCTCGACATCGAGCTTCGCGCTCTTGGCCAGCTTGGTGGCGGCGTCGGCGAACGTGGCGGGGGTGAGGTCGCGCGGCGGGATGTTGACCCAGTCGCGGGCGCGGTTGACGGCGGCGGCGACGGTCTCGGCCCGGGCGACGGCGTCCTTGACGCCCTTGGCCTTGACGCCCGGGCCGATGAGCGTGACCGACTGGACGGGCGTGGTGGGGTCGCCGGACTTGTACTGGTCGAACGAGTAGGCGCCGAGCGTGATGCCCTCGACGACGGCCGCGGCGTCGGCCTCGTCGAGGACGGGCAGCGCGACGGCGGCGGACTGCTGGCCGGCCAGCGCGCGGGCGGCGGCGCCGGC
>NZ_QUAL01000066.1 GCF_003579925.1 Jiangella rhizosphaerae
CCGAGCGGACCGCCCGGCTGCTGCGCTCCGGGCGCGCCGCCGGCCCGCTGGGCCGTGGCCGCCGCGGCGGCCGCCGTCATCGGCTGGCCGCATTGACCGCAGTACGCCGACCCGGTGGCCGGCGCCCCGCAGTTACTGCAGAAGTTCATTCGTCTCTCCGTCTCGGTCGGTCGCTTCGGAGGGTCACGCGCGGCAGCGCCGGACTCCGCGAGCGCCTGGTGTGCCGGACTCGAACGGCCGCACGTTAGCGCACTCGGATGCTGATGGCTACGAACGCAGCGCCGTGATCGGCGTGCCGTCGGGACCGGCGACGTAGATCGGTATACCCGGCCCGCCGAGATCCGACACCACGATCGTGTCGACGTCGCCGGGGTCGCCGGCGGTGACCACCGCGGCCGCCTCGAGCCCCGTCGCGCCGCTGGACACCGCCGACGCGACGGCCAGCTGCAACGCGGTGAGGCGCAACGACGGCAGCGACACGTCGGCGGCGGCGTAGGTGCGGCCGTCGGCGTCGCGGACCGCCGCGCCGGCCGGCGCGCCGGTGCGCGCCCGGGCGGACCGGGCCAGGGTCAGGATCTTCGCNGGCGGACCGGGCCAGGGTCAGGATCTTCGCGTCCTCGGGGTCGAGTGCGTCCCTCACTAGGCATGCTCCTCGTGCGGCTCGGTGTCGGTGACCTGAACGAGCCGGCTCACCCGGACGGTTCCGATGCGGTTGCGCCTGCCCGCCGGACCCTCGGCGACGAGGTGCAGCCCGGCGACGTCGACCTGAGCGCCCGGGATCGGGACCCGGCCCAGGTGCTTGGCCATGAGCCCGCCGACGGTGTCGACGTCGTCGTCGGAGAGCTCCAGGCCGAACAGCTCGCCGAGGTCGTCGATGTGCAGGCGCGAGCTGACCCGGACGGCGCCGTCGTCGAGGGTCTGGACGCCGTCCTCGTCGGCGTCGTACTCGTCGGTGATCTCGCCGACGATCTCCTCGAGGATGTCCTCGATGGTGACCAGGCCGGCGGTACCGCCGTACTCGTCGACGACGACCGCGACGTGGATGCGCTGCGCCTGCATCTCGCGCAGGAGGTCGTCGGCGGGCTTGGAGTCGGGCACGAAGAACGCCGGCCGCAGCACCGACTCGACCCGCTCGACGGACTCGGCGTCGCGGTTGTCGTAGAGCCGGCGGGCGATGTCCTTGAGGTAGGCGATGCCGACGATGTCGTCGAGCCCGCCCGGGCCGACCGCCGGGATGCGGCTGAACCCGCTGCGCAGGGCCAGCGACTGGAACTGCCGCAGGGTCTTCTGCGCCTCGATGAACACGACGTCGGTGCGCGGCACCATGACCTCCCGGACCACGGTGTCGCCCAGCTCGAACACCGAGTGGATCATCTGCCGCTCGCCGGACTCGATGATGCGCCCGGCCTCGGCGAGGTCGACCAGCTCGCGCAGCTCCGCCTCGGTCGCGAACGGGCCCTCGCGGAAGCCCTTGCCCGGGGTGAGCGCGTTGCCCAGCAGGATGAGCAGCCGCGGGATCGGGCCGAGCACCCGGGTGACGCCGAGCAGCAGGCCGGCGAAGGCCAGCGCGATGCCCTCGGCGTGCTGCCGGCCCAGCGTGCGCGGCGCGACGCCGATGACCACGAACGACACGACGACCATGCTGCCGGCCGCGACCAGCAGCGTCTGCCACCACGGGTCGAAGTACTCCTCGCACACCACCGCGACCATGACCACCGCGGCCACCTCGCAGGCCATGCGCAGCAGCAGCGCGGTGTTGAGCGCCGGGACGGGGTCGGAGCCGACCCGCACCAGGGCGTCGGAGCCCCGGCGGCCCGCCCGGTGCAGCTCCTCGGCGCGCGTGCGCGAGATGCTGGTCAACGCCGCCTCGGACATCGCGAACAGCATCGCGACGACCACGAGCACCGCCGCCGAGACCAGCAGCCAGACGGTGGACGCGCCGCCGGCGGTGGTGGACGCCTCCGCGGCGAGCGCCGGTGGGACGGCGGGCAGCGGTGAGGCGAACATCAGCGGCCGCCTCCTCGGGCGCTCCGCCAGTCGGTCAGCAGCTGCTTCTGCAGCCCGAACATCTCCTTCTCCTCCTCAGGCTCGGCGTGATCGTAGCCGAGGAGGTGGAGGATGCCGTGCGTGGTCAGCAGCTGCAGTTCGTCCTCGGTGCTGTGACCTGCGGCCTTGGCCTGCGTGGCCGCGACCTCGGGGCAGAGCACGACGTCGCCGAGCAGGCCGGGCTCGGGCTCGGCGTCGTCGGGGGTGGGCCGCAGCTCGTCCATCGGGAACGACAGCACGTCGGTGGGGCCGGGCTCGTCCATCCACTGCACGTGCAGCTGTTCCATGGTGTCGGTGTCGACCAGCAGGATGGCCAGCTCGGCGAGCGGGTGGATGCGCTGGTGGTCGAGGACGAACCGGGCGAGGTCGGACAGCGTCTTCTCGTCGACCTCGGCCCCGGACTCGTTGTTGACCTCGATGGTCACGGGCGCCGGCCGGGAACGCGCGACCGCCCGTTCCCCTGTGCCGCCTCCTGCGCGGCGTCGTAGCGGGTGTACGCCTCGACGATCTCGCCGACCAGCCGGTGCCGGACGACGTCGCGGCTGTTCAACCGGCAGAAGTGGACGTCGTCGATGCCGTCGAGGATCTCCTCGACCACGCGCAGGCCGCTGGTGGTGCCGGCCGGGAGGTCGACCTGGGTGACGTCGCCGGTGACGACCATCTTCGACCCGAAGCCGAGCCGGGTGAGGAACATCTTCATCTGCTCGGCGGAGGTGTTCTGCGCCTCGTCGAGGATGACGAAGGCGTCGTTGAGCGTGCGCCCGCGCATGTACGCCAGCGGCGCGACCTCGATGGTCCCCTCGGTCATGAGCCGCGGGATCGAGGCCGGGTCCATCATGTCGTGCAGCGCGTCGTACAGCGGCCGGAGGTAGGGGTCGATCTTCTCCGACAGCGTGCCGGGCAGGAAGCCCAGCCGCTCGCCGGCCTCGATGGCCGGCCGGGTGAGCAGGATGCGGCTGACCTGCTTGGCCTGCAACGCCTGCACGGCCTTGGCGACCGCGAGGTAGGTCTTGCCGGTACCGGCCGGGCCGATGCCGAAGATGACGGTGTGCTTGTCGATGGCGTCGACGTAGCGCTTCTGGTTCAGCGTCTTCGGCCGGATGGTGCGCCCGCGGTTGGACAGGATGTTGGCGGTCAGCACCTCGGCCGGCCGCTCGCCGGTGCGGGCGCGCAGCATGGACACCGTCCGCTCGACGGCCTCGGGCGTCATGCCCTGCCCGGTGCGCAGCACGGCCACCATCTCGTCGATGACGCCCTCGGCCTCGGCGATGTCGGCCGGCCGGCCCGTCATGGTGATCTGGTTGCCGCGCACGTGGATGTCGACGTCGGGGAACGACGACTCGACGACCTTGATGAGCTCGTCGCCCGACCCGAGCAGGCTCACCATGGAGATGCTCGTGGGGACGACGATCGTGTGCTGGGCGGCCTGCTGTTCGGCCTGTTCTGTCTTCGTCATGGGCGGCCCGCCGGGCCTCTCACGCCTACTTCCCGTCTCGACTTCGCTGTTCGCCGGATGCCTTGAATGCTACCCGCGGGGGCTGACACGTCATTCCGAATTTCGCCGCCGCCTCAGCCCGGCGGCCAGGTCATCGCGCGTCCACCCAGCACGTGCCCGTGCACGTGGAACACCGACTGACCGGCCTGCTCCCCCGTGTTGAACACCAGCCGGTACGCCTCGATTCCCTCGTCGGCGGCGACGGCGGCGGCCGTCCGGACCAGCTCGGCCAGCGTGCCGGGCGCGGCGGCGGCGAGCGAGGCGACGTCGCGGTGGTGGTCGCGCGGCACCACCAGCACGTGGGTCGGCGCCTGCGGTGAGATGTCGCGGAACGCGAGCGTGTGCTCGTTCTCGCGCACGACGTCGGCCGGGATCTCGCCGCCGGCGATCTTGCAGAACAGGCAGTCCGCGTCTCGGGTCACTCGTGCCTCCGGTGGTTCGGGTAGCAGGGATGGTAGGGCACCGCGACGACGTCGTCGCGCGCCGGTGCAACCCCTCGGGGCGGCCGGGCGTCTTCCATGATGTGGGGGACCACCGGCAGGCGGGGTGTCCTCACCTGTCCGTCGCCGCCCGCCCGTACCCTCTGGAGCCATGCCGAACCCGCTCGACGAGCAGCAGTCCGACCCGTCCACCGAGGCCGCGCCGGTCGATCGCCCGCGCCGGCGCCGCCGCAACCGCCGCATCCTGATCGGCGTGCTGGCGACGCTGCTCGTCCTCGTGCTCGCCGTCGCGGGCGTCGCGTTCTACTTCGTGAACCGGCTGTCGTCGAACATCGAGCGCATCCCCGACGCCTTCGACATCCCCGAGACCGCGCGGCCGGCCGAGCTGCCGGGCGACAGCATCACGTTCCTGCTGGGCGGGCTGGACGGCGCGGACAAGGTCGACGTCTACGAGCCGGGCGCGGCCCGCACCGACACCATCATGCTGGCGCATTTCCCGGAGGGCCGCGACCGCGGCTACCTGGTCTCCATCCCGCGCGACACCTGGATCGACATCCCGGGCCACGGCCGCAACAAGATCAACGCCGCATACTCCTTCGGCGGTCCGGCGCTGTTCGTCCAGACCATCGAGCAGCTCACCGGCATCCGCGTCGACCACCTCGCCCTGATCGACTGGAACGGCTTCGAGGCGCTCACCGACGAGCTGGGCGGCGTCACGCTCACGTTCGACGAGGAGACGCCGCTCGCCGACAACGACGAGCCGCTCCCGCCCGGCACCCACACGCTCACCGGCGAGCAGGCGCTGCAGTACGTCCGCGACCGCAAGGACCTGCCCGGCGGCGACTTCGACCGCGTCAAGCGGCAGCAGAACTTCCTCCGAGCGCTGATGAACGAGCTGATCTCGTCGGGGACGCTGACCGACCCCGGCAAGGTCAACGGCGTCGCCGGCGCCATCGGCGAGGCGGCCCGGGTCGACGAGGAGCTCAGCGCGTTCGGCATGGTCGACCTCGCGCTGTCCATGCGGAACCTGCGCGCCGACGACATGACGTTCCTGACGGTGCCCACCGACGGCACCGGGATGGCCGGCGCCCAGAGCATCGTCGTCTACGACGAGGAGCGCGCGAACCAGCTGTGGACGGCGCTCGCCGACGACGACATGGACGCCTTCCTCGCCGCCAACCCCGACCTCGTCACCGGTGACGAGGTCCGCTGACCCCGTTTCGCTGAAGATCGCCGCCCCGATCCCCTACGGTGGGCGCGCATCGGTAAACCGGCACGGCCGGCAACGCGTCAGTAGGGGTATGTGGTGCAAGACAGGACCGGGTCCGAGGCCGACGCGGCGATCACGGACCTGTACGCGGCGCACTATGTCCGCCTCGTCCGGCTGGCCACGCTGCTCCAGGGCAGTGAGGCCGTCGCGGAGGAGGTCGTGCAGGACGCGTTCGTGGCCCTGCACCGCCGCTGGCGTCGGCTGCGCGAGCCGGCCGCCGCGGTCGCATACCTGCGCACGTCCGTGGTGCACGGCTGCCGCTCGGTGCAGCGGCGCCGCGGCGTGGCCGCCCGCCATCCGGAGGAGCCAGCGGGCCACGCGCCCAGCGCCGAGCAGGTCGCCGTCGGCGACGCCGCCGCGGACGCCGTCGTCGAGGCGCTGCGCGGGCTGCCGGACCGGCAGCGTGAGGCGCTCGTCCTGCGCTACTACGGCGGCCTCTCGGAGTCCGAGATCGCCAGTGCGATGAAGATCAGCAACGGCGCCGTCAAGAGCCATGCCTCACGCGGGCTGGCCGGGCTGCGCGAGGCGATGGCGGAGTGGTCGTGAGGAGGCAGCGGTGAGCACGCCGGAGAACTGGACGCCGGAGGAGCAGCGGCTCCAGGACGCCCTGCACCGCGCCGCCGAGCGGGTGCAGCCGGGCCCGGACGGCCTGGCACGGATCAGGAGGAGGACGGCGGTGGTGCCGATGTGGCGACGACCCGTGGCACTCGGACTGGCGGGGGCGACGGCCCTGGCCGCGGCGGTGATCGTCGGCGGCGTGGTCGTCCTGAGCGACGACGACGGCGACGCGCCCGTGGCGTCGCAGACGTCCACGTCGCCGTCCGAGTCGCCGAGCGAGACACCGACGCAGACCCCCGCGCCGTCGGCCACGCAGACCGCCCCGCCGGCGCGGACGCTGACGGTGCCGGTCTACTACGTGGCCGACTCCGGCGACGGGCTGCGACTCGTGCGCGAGTTCCACACCGTCGAGACCTCGTCGTCCCCCATCGCCGCGGCCGTGAACGAGATGCTGACGGCCTCGCCGGCCGACCCCGACTACACGTCGCTGTGGGAGCCCGGCGTCGAGGTGACGTCCGCGGAGATCGCCGACGGGTCCATCGACGTCGACCTGAGCGCGCCGCCGGTGGTCGGCGAGGATGCCGATCTCGCCACCCAGCAGCTGGTCTACACGGCGACGGCGGCGGCCGCGAGCGCCGAGCTGGACGGCTCGCTGCCGGTGCGCATCCTGGTCGCCGGGGAGAACCCGAGTGAGCCGGTCGGCCGGGCCGACCCGCTCGGGGTCCGCCAGCTGGTGCAGCTCAACGACCCCGCGGAGGGCGCGACGGTGTCCAGCCCGGTCGCGGTGACCGGCGAGGCCGCGGTGAACGAGGCCAACGTGCTGTGGGAGCTGCGCCGCGACGGCGAGGTGGTCGACTCCGGGAACACGACCGCGGAGGAGTGCTGCACGTTCTCCCCGTTCGAGCTGGAGCTGGACCTGGAGCCGGGCAGCTACCAGATCGTCGTCAGTGAGAGCGACGAGTCCGGTGGCGAGGGCCGGCCGCCGATGAGCGACTCGCGCACCTTCACCGTGGAGTAGTCACGCCCAGCGCGGCGTGCGCGCCAGCACGATGCCGGCGGCGACGGTGCCGGCGGTCGAGGTCCGCAGCACCGTCGGGCCGAGACGGGCGACGACGGCGCCGGCGGCGGCCAGCTGGTCCAGCTCGTCCGGCGCCACCCCGCCCTCGGGGCCCACGACCAGCAGGATGTCGCCGTCGGCGGGGAGGTCGAGAGCGCCGAGCGGCTCGGTGGCCTCCTCGTGCAGGACGACGGCGAGCGCCGCGGCCGCCACCCGGGCCGCCAGCGCCGTCGTCGGCACGGGGTCGCCGACGACCGGCAGCCAGGCGCGGCGGGACTGCTTGGCCGCCTCGCGAGCCGTCGACCGCCACCGGCGCAGCGCCTTGTCGCCGCGCTCGCCGGTCCAGCGGACCATGCACCGCTGCGCCGGCCACGGCAGGATCTCGTCGACGCCGACCTCGGTCATCGTCTCCACGGCGGTCTCGCCGCGGTCGCCCTTGGGGATCGCCTGGGCGAGGACCACCCGCGGCCGCGGCTCCGGCACGTCGAACCGTTCGGTGACCTCGCAGGTGAGGCCCTGCTTCGACGCCGCGACGACGACGCAGCGGGCCAGCTGCCCGGCGCCGTCGGTGAGCTCGACGGTCTCGCCGGGTGCGATGCGGCGGACCACCGCGGCGTGCCGGCCCTCGTCGCCGTCGAGCACGACGACGTCGGACGCGCGCAGGGCCGCGGCGTCGGCGAGGAAGACCGGTGCGGTCAGTTGAGGCCTTCCTTGAAGGCGTCGCGGATGCGGGTGAAGAAGTTGCCGTGGCTACCCGGGGCGCCCGGCCCCTCGACGCGCTCCTCGCCGCGCAGCCCGGCCAGCTCGCGCAGCAGCTCCTCCTGCCGGGCGTCGAGCTTGGTGGGCGTCTGCACCTCGAGGTGGATGAGCAGGTCGCCGCGGCCGGTGCCGCGCAGCTTCGGGACGCCGCGGGCGCCGAGCTTGATGACCTCGCCGTGCTGGGCGCCCGGCCGCACCTCGACCGTCGTGGGGCCGTCGAACGTCTCGAGCTCGACGGTGGTGCCCAGTGCCGCCGCCGTCATCGGCAGCTGCAGCGTGCAGTGCAGGTTGTCGCCGTTGCGGCTGAACACCGGGTGCGGCGTGACCGCGAGCTCGACGTAGAGGTCGCCGGCCGGGCCACCGCCGGGGCCGACCTCGCCCTGGCCGGTCAGCTGGATGCGGGTGCCGTTGTCGACGCCGGCCGGGATCTTGATGGTGAGTGTGCGGCGGGTGCGGACCCGGCCGTCGCCGGAGCACTCCACGCACGGGTTCGGGTTGACGGTGCCGAAGCCCTGGCAGGCCGGGCACGGGCGGGTCGTCATGACCTGGCCGAGGAACGAGCGCTGCACCTGGCTGACCTCGCCCTGACCCTGACACGTCGGGCAGGTGACCCGGGTGGCGCCCTTCGCGGTGCCCTCGCCGTTGCAGACCTGGCAGACGACGGCGGTGTCGACCTGCAGCTCGCGGGTGGCGCCGAACACGGCGTCGGCGAGCTCGACCTTCAGCTGCACCAGGGCGTCCTGGCCGCGGCGGACCCGGCTGCGCGGTCCGCGCGCGTTCGTCCCGCCGAAGAACGCGTCCATGATGTCGGTGAAGGAGAACGCGCCGCCGAAGTTGCCGCCCATGCCGCCGCCGCTGGACAGCGGGTCGGCGCCGAGGTCGTACATCTCCCGCTTGCGGGGGTCGTTGAGGACCTCGTAGGCCGTCACGACCTCCTTGAACCGCTCCTGCGTGGCGGGGTCGGGGTTGACGTCGGGGTGCAGCTGCCGGGCGAGGCGGCGGTAGGCCTTCTTGATCTCCTCGCTGGAGGCGTTCTTCGGCACGCCGAGAACTTCGTAGTAGTCGGTGGTGGGCACCCTGTGTCTTCCCTAGTGAGCCGCGAGAATCTTGCTGACATAACGAGCAACGGCGCCGACGGCCGCGATAGTGCCGGGATAGTCCATGCGAGTCGGCCCGACCACACCCATGCTAGCCAGCGCCAGCTCACCCGGCCCGTAGCCCGAGGTGACCACGGACGTGGCCGACAGCCCGGTCTGCGCGTTCTCGCTGCCGATGCGGACGCGGACCGGCGTGGGGCTGGTGGCCTCGCCGAGCAGGCGCAGCAGCACGACGTGCTCCTCGAGCGCCGACAGCAGCGGCTCGAGCTCGTGGTCGAACTCCTGCCCGTAGCGCGCGAGGTTGCCCGTGCCCGCAACGGCGACCCGCTCCTCGTGCCGCTCGATGAGCGTGCTGAGCAGCGTGGCCGTGACGGCGGCGACGGTGGCGCGGTCCTCGGGCTCGAACCGCTCGCCGAGCTCGGCCACCCGCGCCTCGACCGACGCGAAGTCGTGCCCGACGACGAGCGCATTGATGCGCGCTCGCAGTTCGCCGACCAGTGTGTCGTCGGCGTCGGCCGGGAGGTCGACGACGCGCTGCTCGACCCGCCCGGTGTCGGTGATGAGCACCACCAGCACCCGGGCCGGCGCCAGCATGACCAGCTCGACGTGGCGCACCGTGGACCGGCTCAGCGACGGGTACTGCACGACGGCCGCCTGGCGGGTCAGCTGCGCCAGCAGCCGCACCGTCCGCGACACGACGTCGTCGAGGTCGACCGCGCCGTCGAGGAACGTCTGGATGGCTCGCCGCTCCGCCGACGACAGCGGCTTCACCGTCGACAACCGGTCGACGAACAGCCGGTACCCCTTGTCGGTGGGCACCCGGCCGGCGCTGGTGTGCGGCTGGGCGATGTAGCCCTCCTCCTCCAGCACCGCCATGTCGTTGCGGATGGTGGCCGGCGACACACCCAGATGATGACGGTCGACCAGGGCCTTCGACCCGACCGGCTCCTGCGTGGCGACGTAGTCCTCGACGATGGCCCTGAGGACCTCGAGCTTGCGGTCATCGACGGACAACCCGGCACACCTCCCGTCGCACTCTGGCACTCGGCGCTTGCAAGTGCCAATTCTATGTGGTTTCGGTCGCTTCCGTCTTTCCCCGCTGGTCGCGCCGGACGCGCGGCGAAACACCGGATTTCCGCGTGGGGGCCCGCGAGTTGCCGCGTTGGGCCCGTCCCCCTGCGTTGGCCCCCGTCCGCCTTCGTTGGCCCCCGTCCGCCTTCGTTGGCCCCGTCCCCCTGCTGCCCGATTGTCTTGGCCGCGGGCGCGCGCCTCAAGTCCGCGCGCGTGCTGGTGGGCCTCTGCTGTGGTCGGGGCGCTTGGACTTGACCCGCACGCCCGCGGCTCAGAACGGGCAGCTATCAGGGGGACGGGGAAGAGCGGCGACGTCTCCCGCGGCGTTGGCCCCGTTACGGTGTGGCGTTGGTGTCGCTCAGCGTCCACCTGGTGAGATTTCGCCGCGATTCGGGAGACATCACGAGGATTACCCGAGCTTCACCACGGCTGTAGGGGTGTTGATGCTCAGACAATCCTCGTGATGTAGGCGATCCTGGATGATCATCGCGCGTCGACGCCCGACAAAGTAGGGCGAAACGGGCACGCCAAACGCCGAGGCGTGCCCACATCCTCCCCGTCCCCCTGATAGCTGCCCGTTCTTGGCCGTGCAACCGCGGGTCAAGTCCAAGCGCCCCGACCACAGCGAAGCCCGACCACCACGCGCGCGGACTTGGGGCGCGGTTGCGCGGCCAAGAGGATGGGCAGCAGGGGGACGGCCAACGTACGGAACGACGGCGAACCCAACCGAACTCACACGCACGAGAGCCGACTGTTAGCTGCCGCGTTCGATACCGACGTCGGCGCCATGGTGGTGACGACGAACGCCACGCCAACGCCGTCACGGCCCGGTCGGCTCGTCGGCGACGTCACCGTGACGACCCGACCCGGACCCTTCGGTGTGTTCATCCAGGATCGACCACAGCATCAGGT
>NZ_QUAL01000061.1 GCF_003579925.1 Jiangella rhizosphaerae
GGCCGCGACCAGCGCCCGCGGGTCGGGTCCGGCCGGGATGCCGGCGCTGACGCCGGCAGCGCGGGCGGCGGCGGCCAGCTCGCGGAAGTGACCGGCCCGGGCGACGAGGTCGGCGGCGTGGGGGAGCAGCGTGCGGCCGGCCTCGGTCAGCTCGACCTGCCGGGACGTGCGGTGCAGCAGTGCGGTGCCGAGATCGCGCTCCAGTGCCGCGACGCGCCGGCTCACCACCGGCTGCGGGGCGCCGCAGAGGTCCGCGCCGCGGGTGAAGCTGCGCGCCTCGGCGACCGCGACGAACGCTTCCAGGTGCCGCAGCAGGTCCACGGGCAGCAACCATACACATCCGGCATGGATCGGTCATGGTTGCGTCTTGGACATCGGTGCGGCCGCCTTGCGACGGTGAGCGGGCTCGTTTCCGCGACCCGAGGAGGAACCCCGATGGATCGTCCGCAGCCCAGCCGCCGCACCCTGCTGCGCCTCGGCCTGGCCGTCCCACTGGCCGCGTCGGCCGGCGCGCTCGTCGGCGCCGGGAGCGCCGGCGCCCGGGCCGGCGTCGCCGGGGACGCCGCGGGCCTGGACCCGGCGGTCCGCGAGCTCGAGCGCACCCACGACGTCACGCTCGGCGTCAGCGCGACGAACCTCGCGACCGGTGCGCGCATCGCGCACCGGGCCGCCGACCGGTTCNAGCGCACCCACGACGTCACGCTCGGCGTCAGCGCGACGAACCTCGCGACCGGTGCGCGCATCGCGCACCGGGCCGCCGACCGGTTCCCGATCCTGTCGGTGTTCAAGTCCATCGCAGCGGCCGCCGTGCTGCGCGACCTCGACGAGACGCGCCTGGACCACCGGGTCTGGTACCCGCCGGCCGACATCCTGCCGAGCTCGGGCATCACGGCCGAGCATGTCGACACCGGCATGACCGTCGCCGAGCTGTGCGACGCCGCGATCCGCTACAGCGACAACGCCGCCGGCAACCTGCTGCTGCGCGAGATCGGCGGCCCGCGCGGGCTGACCGCGTTCGCCCGGTCCATCGGCGACGGCGCCACCCGGCTGGACCGCTGGGAGATCGAGCTGAACTCCGCCGAGCCGGGCGACGAGCGCGACACCTCGACGCCGGCGGCGCTGGCCCGGACCTTCGCCGGCCTGCTCGTCGGCGACCTGCTGCGCCCTGGCGATCGGCGCCGGCTGCGAGACTGGATGCTGGCCAACACGACGTCCGGGCCGCGGTTCCGGGACGCGTTGCCGGAGGGCTGGCGGCTGGCCGACAAGACCGGCGCCGGCGACTACGGCACCAACAACGACGCCGGTGTGGCGTGGAACCCGGCCGGCGAGCCGATCGTCATCGTTGCGATGAGCCGCCGCTCGGAGCGCGACGCCGTGCGCGTCGACGCCGCGCTGGCCGACGTGGCCCGACTGGTGGCGCGGCGGCTGGGCTGACCGGCGCGGCGGCCGGGGTGACGCTCGGCCGGCGCTGGAGGTCTGCGGTCCGAAAGGACAGCAGAGCTCCAAAGGGGCCGCGAGTGGTCCCGGCCGGTGCTGTGCCAGCGATGGAGGTCTGCTGTCCGATGAGACCGCAGACCTCCAAGGGGCCCGTGAGTGGTCCTGGCCGGTGCTGTGCCAGCGATGGAGGTCTGCTGTCCGAAAGGACGGCAGATCTCCAAGGGGCCGCGAGCGGTCTCGGCCGGCGCTGTGCCGGACTGCATTGGCGCTAGGGTGTGCGGAACGAGCAGGAACGGGGAGCGATGATCAGGAAGAACGCGCGGCGGAGGACCCTCGCCGCGGCGGCCGCGGGTGTGCTGATGACGGCGGCGGGCTGCGGCGGCGATGATCCGCCCGACGCGACGCCGGTCGCCGAGCAGCTGGCTCAGGCGGTGGCCTCCGGCGACTTCTCCGGCGTCCCGCTCGGCGGCACCACCGCCGAGGATGCCGGGGCCGCCGTCCAGGCGATGGTCGAGGGCATGGGCGCGGCCACCCGCACGGTCACGGTCGCCGACATCGAGCAGACCGACGACGAGGAGACCCGCGAGGTCACGCTCGACGTCGGCTGGGACCTCGACGGCTCCGGCGCCGCGCCGACTCCGGGCGCGGAGACCACCACCGGCACGGCCCCGCCCACGGCCCAGCCCACGGCGACGCCGACGCCCACCGCCAGCGGTACGCCCGACGCCCCGGACTGGACCTACCAGACCACCGCGACCCTGCGCGTCGCCGAGGACACCGAGGCCGGCTGGACCGTCGACTGGTCACCGGCGGTCCTGCACCCGCAGCTCACCGACGGCGCCGCCCTCGACCTGTCCCGCACGCAGGCCCAGCGGGCCGACATCCTGGGCGCGGGCGGCGAGGTCATCGTCACCGAGCGGCCGGTGTACCGCGTCGGCATCGACAAGACCCGCGTCGACGCCGCGCTCGCGCCGGAGTCCGCGGCCGCGCTGGCGGAAGTGGTCGGGGTCGACGCCGCCGGCCTGGCCGAGCGGGTCCGGAACGCGGGGGAGCGCGCGTTCGTCGACGCCATCACGCTGCGCGAGGCCGACGCCGCGCCGCTGCTGGACCAGATCGCGGCGATCGAGGGCGCCGTCGCCATCGAGGACACCCTCGCACTGGCGCCGACGCGGGAGTTCGCCCGGCCGCTCCTCGGCACTGTTGGTGAGGCCACCGCCGAGCTGGTGGAGGAGTCCGGCGGGCGCATCGTCGCCGGCGACGTCGTCGGGCTGTCCGGGCTGCAGGCGCAGTACGACGAGCAGCTCGGCGGCACGCCGGGGCTCACCGTCGAGCTGGTCCCGCCGGAGCCGTCGGCCGACGCCACGGGCGACCCCAGCGCCTCACCCGCGGCGGAGGAACCGGCGCCGGCCGAGCCGGAGGTGCTGTTCGAGCGCGAGCCGGTCGCCGGCGCCCCGCTGACGACGACGCTGGACATCGACCTGCAGACCCGTGCCGAGAGCATCCTCGCCGACGTCGAGCCCGCCAGCGCCATCGTCGCGGTCCAGCCGTCCACCGGCGCGGTCCTGGCCGCCGCGAGCGGGCCGGGCGGCGACGGCTACTCGACGGCGACGCTCGGGCAGTACGCGCCCGGCTCCACGTTCAAGGTGGTGACGTCGCTGGCCCTGATGCGCGCCGGGCTGACCGCCGACTCCGTCGTCGAGTGCACGCCTGCGGCCTCCGTCGACGGCCGCGCGTTCGAGAACTACAGCGACTACCCGTCGACCGCGATCGGCGAGATCACACTGCGCGAGGCGGTGGCGAACTCGTGCAACACCGCCTTCATCAACCAGAACGAGGTCGCCGACCAGCCGTCGCTGGCGCAGGCGGCGGCCTCGCTCGGGCTCGGTGCCGAGAACGCGACCGGCGCTCCGGCCTTCCTCGGCGAGGTCCCGGCCGAGGCCGATGGCACGGCCCACGCGGCGGCGATGATCGGGCAGGGCGAGGTGCTGGCGTCGCCGCTGGCCATGGCGACGGTGGCCGCGTCGGTCGCCGCCGGGCACACCGTCGCGCCCACGCTGGTCGAGCCGGCGGCCGCCGCGCCGGAGAGCACGCTGACCGCCGACGAGGCCGCCGTCCTCCAAGACCTCATGCGCGCCGTCGTCGAGGAGGGGAGCGGCGAGTTCCTCGGCGACGTCCCCGGCGACCCGGTCGGCGCGAAGACCGGCACCGCCGAGTACGGCACCGAGTCGCCGCCGCGCACGCACGCCTGGATGATCGCCACGCAGGGCGATCTCGCCGTCGCGGTGTTCGTCGAGGACGGCGAGTCCGGCTCGCGGACCGCGGGGCCGCTGCTGGAGGAATTCCTAGGCGGCTGAGCGCCGGCCGGCGAGGTACGGCCGCAGCTGCGCCTCCAGGTGCGAGGCGAGGCTGCGGGCGTACGTCGCGGTCAGATGGTGGTCGTCGCGCCAGACCACCACGTTGCCGATGACCGCCGGGCACTCGTCGGTCGGGCAGATCGCCCGGCTGAGGTCGACGACGTCGACGCCGCCCAGCTCGCGGGCCGCGACGAGCTGCTCGTCGCCGGCCTTCTCGACGGCGTCGGCGCGCGGCTGGGCGCACTCGGTGAGCTGGTCGGGATGGGCGCTGACGCACTCGGCCGGGTCCTGCGCCAGCCACGGCGTGTTCTCCAGCACGACCAGCTCGACGCCGGCCTCCCGCACCGCCGCCCAGCTCTCGCGCAGCCCGTCGGCGAGCCGGTCGGCGCTGGCGTCGTCGCCCAGCTCGCGGCCGTCCTCCCATACGCGGTAGGCGTTGCTGCCCGAGGTCACCACCAGCTCGGGCCGGTCCGGCCCGGTCAGGCGGTCCAGCAGCGCCTCGTTCCACTCGCGGCACGAGGTGTACGGCACGCCGGCCGCCGTGGTGGTCTGGACGGAGAAGAACCCGCACGACGACTTCGTGTACGTCTCGATTCGCCAGCCGTACCGCTCGCCCAGCACGTCCAGTGCCGGCTGCCACTGCGCGGCGTGCGAGTCGCCGGCCAGGGCGATGACGCGGTCGGAGTCGAGGTCGCCGTAGGCGCAACTGGCGAGATCGGCGTCCTCGGCGTTCTGCTGACAGCCGTCGGGATAGATGTCCGGGTTGTCCTCGGGCACCTCGAGCGGGTCCGGGGTCAGCGCGGGCACCTGGTCGACGGGCGCGCCGTCGGGGTCGCCGGCCGGGTCCGGAGCGAGGACGGCGGCGCCGGGCGCGGCGTCTGCGGTCGCGTACTCCGGCACCGCCCTGACGGTGACCAGCGCGGCGAGCAGCGCCGTCGCCGTCGCCGCCACCCCGACGGCGAAGGCCCGCCGAGGCCGGACGGCGAGCGCGCGGGCGTGGTGGATGGGCGCCTCGACCAGCCGGTGGGTGAGCCAGGACGGCACGAACGCCGCCGCGACCACCAGCGTGCCCTGCGCCGGCGACAGCGCGCCCCACACCGCGCTGGCCGCCATCAACAGTGGCCAGTGCCACAGGTACAGCGAGTACGACAGCCCGCCCACCCACCGCATCGGCGCCGTGCCGAGCAGCCGCCCGGGCCAGGTCGCCACCGTCGCCACGCCCGCGGCGATCACCGCGGCCGTCCCCAGGACGGGCACCAGCGCCGCCGTGCCCGGGAACGCCGTCGTCGCGTCGTAGGTCAGCGCCGCCCAGCCGACCGCCGCGAGCCCGCCACCGGCCAGCGCGCCGGCGACCCCGGCCGGCAGCCGCTCCAGCC
>NZ_QUAL01000060.1 GCF_003579925.1 Jiangella rhizosphaerae
GGGCGGACGGCGACCCGCCCGCGCCGGCTCCCGGCCACCATCCCGGCCCGGCCGCCGCCGTCCGGCGCCGCCGGCTGCGCGACGGCGCACTGAGCCTCGGCATGCTCGCCCCGGCCGTCCTGGTGTACACGGTGATGACGATCGTCCCGGTCGTCGTCGCGCTGTACCTGAGCCTGACGGACTGGAACGGGTTCTCCGACGCCACCTTCATCGGCGTCGAGAACTACGCGCGGCTCTTCGACGACCCCGGCATCAGCCGGGCCTGGATCGTCACGTTCGTCGTGGCGGCGTTCGGCTCGGTCGGCATGCTCGGCCTGGGCCTGGCCTACGCGCTGCAGCTGAAGGACCGGTCGCGGACGAACTCGTTCTTCCGGGCGCTGGCCTACTACCCGCACGTCATCAGCGCGCTGATCCTGGGCTTCCTCTGGAGCGCCATCCTCGGCACGAACGGCGCGATCAACACCACGCTCGAGCGGTTCGGCATCGGCCCGGTCGGCTTCCTGTTCGACGAGACCCTCGCCGTCGTCACGCTGGTCGGCGTCATCGTGTGGGCCGGGTTCGGGTTCAACGTGGTGCTGTTCGTCGCCGCGCTGCAGACGGTGCCGTACGACCTCATCGAGGCCGCGCAGATCGACGGCGCGTCCCGGCGGCAGATCAACCGCCGGATCGTCGTGCCGATGATCTCGCCGGTCGTGACGGTCGCGATGGTGCTCAACCTGGTCGGCCTGATCAAGGTCTACGACATCGTCGTCAGCCTCACCGACGGCGGGCCGGCCGGGTCCACCGAGACCATCGCGTACGTCATCCTCAGTCGGTCGTTCGCCAGTACCGACGTCGGCTTCGCGACCGCGCAGGCCGTGGCCCTGATGGTGGTGTCCGCGGTCCTGTCCGTGCTGGTGACCGCGCTGCGGAACCGCCAGGACCAGGCCGCGGCGAACTAGGAGCGATATGGCCCTCTCCACGACCCTCACCCCGGCGGCGCGCCGGCGGCCGCCGGTCACCCGGGTGGTGCTGCTGGCGGTCCTGTTCGTCGTCATGACGGTCCCGGCGTACCTGCTGCTGGTGAACAGCTTCAAGTCGCAGCACGACATCCAGAGCAACCCGTTCGCGATCCCGTTCGGCGGGCTGACGCTGGAGTATCTCGAGGCGGCGGTCACCAGCCCGCAGTACAACGTGCTGCGCAGCTACGGCTTCACCCTGTTCCTGGTGGTCTCCGTCGACATCCTGTGCATCGCGTTCGCCGGGCCGGCCGCCTACGTCATCGCCCGCAGCCTGAAGCGGCGGACGCAGATCCTGCTGCTGTACTTCCTGGCCGGGACGTTCATCCCGTCGGCGGCGCTGATCGTGCCGCTGATCTACGTGCTGCGCTCGATCGGTCTCGGCAACACCGTGACCGGGCTGATCCTGCACGACGTGGCGATGACGCTGCCGGTGAGCATCTTCCTGTTCGTCGGCTTCATCCGCACGATCCCGCGCGACATCGACCACGCCGCCGCGATCGACGGGGCCGGCCGGTTGCGCACGTACTGGCAGATCATCTTCCCGCTCACCCGGCCCGCCGTCGTCACCGTGCTGATCCTCAACTCGATCGGCATCTGGAACGACTTCATCAGCCCGCAGGTGCTGCTCACCCCCGGTTCCGGCAACTACACGGTCACCACCGCGATCTACGCCGGCGTCAGCCAGTACTCCACCGACCTCACCAAGGTCTTCCCGAACCTGCTGCTGGCCATCGCGCCGGTGATCATCTTCTTCGTCTACATGCAACGGCACATCATCAGCGGCCTCACGGTCGGCGCGCTCAAGGGGTGACCCCGGTCGCCCGTTCCCTGCACCGAGCCCAGAAAGGAACCGCACCATGAAACGCCTCTTGCCCATCGTCGTGCTGGCGTGCCTGCTGCTCGCCGGCCTGCATCCGGCGGCCCAGGCCGAACCCGCGGCGGCCGAGCCCGGCGCCGTGCTCTACGTCGCCCCGGACGGTGACGACGCCCAGGACGGCACCGCGTCCGCTCCGCTGCGCACGCTCGAGGGCGCCCGCGACGCGATCCGGCGGATCAAGGCCGACGGCGGACTTCCGACCGGCGGCGTCACCGTCTATCTGCGCGAAGGGACCTACGAGCGGACCTCGTCGTTCGTCCTCGGGGAGCAGGACTCCGGCACCGCCGAGGCCCCGATCGTCTACCGCTCGTACCCCGGCGAGACGGTCCGGCTCAGCGGCGGACGGCAACTCGACCACGACGACTTCGTCCCCGTCACCGACGATGCCGTGCTGGGCCGCATCATCGACCAGTCCGCCCGCGACGACGTCCTCCAGATCGACCTCGCCGCCCTCGGCATCACCGACTACGGGGAGGTCAGCCGGCACGGCTACTGGAAGGCCAACGACGTCTCCAAGGTGCCGCCGATGCAGCTCTACGTCGGCGGTCAGGGCATGACGCTGGCCCGCTGGCCCAACGAGGGCACCGTCCAGATGAACGAGATCATCGACCCCGGCCCCACCGTCGACGACCCCGACCTGCAGGAGCGCGGCGGCACGTTCAGCTACACCTACGACCGCCCCCAGTACTGGACGCAGGCGGAGGACGTCTGGCTGGACGGCATCTTCGGCTACAGCTGGGAGTGGTCGTACAACCAGATCGCCGCGATCGACACCGAGGCCAAGACCATCACGTTGCGCTACGGCGAGATGTCCGGGCTGATGAAGACGTGGTACCCGGACTTCCACTTCGCCGAGAACCTCCTGGAGGAGCTCGACGCCCCCGGCGAGTACTACATCGACCGCGCGACCGGCGTGCTGTACCTGATGCCGAACGCCGCCTTCCGCACCCGCAGCGGCGACGTGACGGTGACGATGCTGAAGGAGCCGATGGTCCGGGCCGAGAACGCCTCCTACATCACCTTCGACGAACTGGTCATGGAGTACGGCCGGGCCACCGCGGCCACCGTCCTCGGCGGCAGCAACGTCACCTTCGCCCACAGCGACATCCAGAACTTCACCGACGGCGGCGTGTACATCAACTCGCCGGGCCGCTACGTGTACGACGGCATCCCGAGCGGCTGGGACGGCCGGAACCACGCCGTCGTCTCGTCGCACCTGCGCCACCTCGGCGGCGTCGGCGTCGTGCTGAACGGCGGCGACGAGGACACCCTCGAGCCGGGGAACAACCGGGTGGAGAACTCACACATCCACGACTTCGCCTACTACCACAAGGCCTACAACCCGGGCGTCATGTTCGACGGCGTCGGGAACGTGGCCCGCAACAACGAGATCCACGACGCGCCGCACCCGGGCATCATCGTGCACGGCAACGACCACCTCATCGAGTACAACGACATCTACGACATCTGCAAGGACTTCCAGGACCTCGGCGCCATCTACATGAACGCCGGCATGACGCCGCACGAGCGCGGCACCGTCATCCGGCGCAACTACTTCCACCACACCGGCGAGGGCCGGCACGGAGTGGAGGGCGTCTATCCGGACAACCTCACGATGGGCCTGACCATCAGCGAGAACGTCTTCTACCGGATGGGCAACGACGCCATCAAGAGCGGCTCGGGCGACTACATCATCGCCGAGAACAACATCTTCGTCGACACCTTCGTCCCGTACGACAACTACGAGATGTGGATGGGCGACCAGCCGGGCAACAAGGTCGACACCGACTACATGCCGGCGTGGGAGAAGCTGTTCGCGGAGAACGACGGGTTCGTCGGCACGCCGTACGCGGAGAAGTACCCCGAGCTGTTGCGCTTCTTCGACGAGAACCACTACTACCCCGAGCACAACCGCTTCGCGAAGAACCTCACCTGGAACCCGACGCTCACCCCGTCCGGCGATCTCAACGAGCACGGCGCGCGCGATGTGCACGACCTGATGACCTACGCCGACAACTGGGTCGCCGACCAGGACCCCGGGTTCGTCGACTGGGAGTCCGGCGACTTCCGGCTGACCGAGGACGCCGCCGCGTTCGACCGGATCCCCGGCTTCACCCCGGTGGCGTTCGAGGAGATCGGCCCGCAGGGCGTCGTCGGACTGCCGCACGGGCCGCAGACCGTCCCGCTGACCGGGCTCTACCTGCCGTCGGACACGTTCACCGTCGAGCTCGGCGCGACGGTGCCGTTCCGGGCCGAGCCGGTGCCGTGGAACGCGACCAGCCAGGCGGTGACGTACGCGAGCAGCGACCCTGCGGTCGCGACCGTCGACGCCGACGGCCGGATCACCGCCCTGGCGCCGGGCGAGACCACCGTCTCGGTGGTGTCGGCGGACGACCCGGCGATCAGGGACGAGGCGGTCGTCACCGTGGCCGACGGCGACGGCGTCATGCACGCGACCGACTTCGAGTCCGGCGGCAACGGCTGGCCGGTCGACCCGAACCGGAGCATCGTCGCCGACGACACCGGTAACCACTGGTACCGGATCCTCAACGGGGCGAACGGCCGGCTGCCGCGCGAGTTCGGCGACTACGTGCTCGACTACCGGGTCAGGACGCCGGCGGTGGTGCCCGAGGGCGCGGTCATGATCGTCTACGACCGCAACAGCGCCACCGGCAGCGGCTACATCCGGTACCGGCACACGGCCGCCGGCCCGACGTGGACCATCTACGACGGGCAGTGGGGGACCGTCCGCGAGGTGGTGCTGCCCGCGGGCAGCGGCTTCCAGCCGGACACCGTCTACGACGTGCGGGTGGTGGCCCGCGGTCCGTCCGTCGCGGTCCTCGTCGACGGCGAGGTCGTCGTCGAGGGGGAGAACCCGGCGCACCCGGAGTCGGGCAACGTGGGCTTCTACGTCGAGGGCTTCAGCCACCTCGACATCGACGACGTCGTCATCTCGCTGGTCCCGACGGCGGTCACCGGCATCGAGGTGAGCCCCGTCCAGCTGACGATGGAGCCCGGCGAGAGCCAGGCCGTCACCGCGTCGGTCAGCCCGCCCGACGCCACCAACCGGCGGGTCGACTGGAGCTCGTCGGCGCCCGAGGTCGCGACGGTCGACGCCGACGGCACCGTCCGGGCGGTGGCAGCGGGCACGGCGACGATCACGGCGGCGTCGCAGGCGAACCCGGAGCTGACCGCGACGGTCGCCGTCGAGGTCACCGCCGCCGACCACCCGGTGATCGCTCTGGACCGGCAGCTGTCCGACGCCGCCGGCTGGACGTCCTCCGACGCCGTCGACTTCGACGAGGGCACGGTCC
Organism: Jiangella rhizosphaerae; assembly: GCF_003579925.1. Classification (GTDB taxonomy): domain Bacteria; phylum Actinomycetota; class Actinomycetes; order Jiangellales; family Jiangellaceae; genus Jiangella; species Jiangella rhizosphaerae. The sequence goes on from NZ_QUAL01000060.1 coordinate 5,193, forward strand.
GGGTCTCCGCGAACGGCGTGTACGGCTACCAGGGCGAGCGGTTCGGGAGCGGGCTGCTCCGCTTCACCGCGTCGATCGGCGAGTTCGCCGGCGGATGGTACGGCTTCGCCGTCCGCTCCGACCGGACCGGCGACCCGACCTGGGTGAACGGCAACAAGGGCTACCTGGTCGTCATCAAGGAGGACCAGATCGAGTTCCAGAGCTGGAAGCCGGGCCAGACGATGATGGACGTCATCCCGAACACCGCGATCGAGGCCGGCCAGGAGCACGACATCGAGTTCGGCGCCGTGACGGTCGACGGCGGCACCCGGCTGGTCCTGCGGGTGGACGGCGTGACGGTGTGGAGCGGCCTGGACCGCGACGCCGCCAACCCGATCGCCGCCGACGGGTACCTCAACGTCTACCACTACGCGGGCGGCGACAACGCGATCCGGCTGACGCCGTCGGAGGGGTCCGCCGTCGTCACCGGCATCGCGCCGATCGAGGGCACCGGCTACCAGACCCAGTACCGCGTCGGCGAGCCCCTGAACGTCGACGGGCTCGCGGTCGAGGCCACCTGGAGCGACGGCACCACCACCGTCGTCCCCGTGACGGCTGACATGGTGAGCGGGTTCGACAGCGCCGCCGTGACGGCGGAGCTGCCGCTGACCATCACCTACGAGGGCGCCACGACCACCGTGACGGTGTCCGTGCAGTATCGGACCGACCCGGTCCACCGCGTGACGTTCGATGCGGCGGGCGGCACCCCGGTCGGGGTGCGCACCGTCAAGGCGGGGACGTCCCTGCGGGTCCTGCCGTCGACGACGCGGGACGGCCACCGGTTCGACGGCTGGTTCACCCCGGCCGGCGTGCCGGTCACGGAGGCGACCCGGGTGTACGGCCCGCTGGCGGTCATCGCACGGTGGACGCCGTTGGAGTGAGGCCGCGACCTGCCGAAGCGCGCGGCCATCAGCTTGGCAAGGCTGACCGCCCTGAAAACCGGGACGAATCGGACAAGGGGGCGACGGTGCGCCTAGCCAAGAACATGGTCGACCTTGCCAAGGCGGGCCACGGGTCGTCGTGGGCCGTCAGCCGGTGGGCGCGCGCTTCGCCCGGGTGGCGCGGCGGTCGGGGACCGGGCCGCGGCCGGCGGCGTGCTCGGCGAAGGCCTGGCCGGCGGCCTTCGGGTCGCCCTCGCGCAGCAGCGCGACCAGCCGGCCGTGCTCGTCGGCCATGGCCTGCCAGTCGCCGTCGAACAGCGGGTCGGCGATGGCGCGCAGCGTGCGCAGGCTCGGCTCGAGCACGCCCCACATGCGGGTCAGGAACGGGTTGCCGGCGGCCTCGCCGACCGTGGCGTGGAAGGTGATGTCGGCGTCGCGGAACCGGCCGAGGTCGCCGCGCGCGACGGCGTCGTGCATCTCGCGCACGAGGTCGTCGAGCCGCGACAGCTGAGCGGGGGTGATGGCGGTGGCGGCGAGCTCGCCGGCCAGCCGCTCCAGCGGCTCGCGCACCTGGCGCGCGTGCTCGACGTCGCGCTCGGACACCTCGGCGACGAAGTTGCCGCGGCGGGGGATGTGCTCGAGGACGCCCTCGCGGGCCAGCCGCTTGACCGCCTCGCGCACCGGCGCCTGGCTCACGCCGAGCCGGCGGGCGATCTCGGACTCGACGACGCGCTCGCCGGGCCGAAGGTCGCCGTCGATGAGCGCGGTGCGCAGCAGGTCGTACACCTGGTCCGACAGCAGTGCCGGGCGCAGCCGGTCCTTGCCCGCGAGGGACGACGCGAATCCGCCCTCTGGCTGGGTGGTGCCATGCACTGCCATGCCATCCCCATCAGTCATCACGAGTGAGCTCCGTCCATCGTGCCACTTCATCGGTTCGTCGTCCGTACACCCGCAGCGCTGTGCCGTGCCGCACCATCGCGCGGCCGTCGGCGGTGAGGCCGTCGAGGGCCCGCGCCGACGCGGCCAGCGACGCCGCGCGGGTGCCGGCCGGCAGGCAGATCGGCCAGTCCGAGCCGATCATGCACCGCTCCGGCCCGACGGCGTCCAGGGCCGCGGCCACCAGCCGGTCGACGTCCTCGAGTGCGGCCCCGCGCTGCTGCGTCAGCAGCCCCGACACCTTGACGACGACCCCCGGCTCGGCCGCTGCCGCCGCGAGGTCGCGCAGCCAGCCGCCGGGATCGGCGAAGGCGACGTTCGGCGGGTTGCCGAGGTGATCGAGGACGACGACCAGGTCGCGGTGCCGCGCCGCCAGCTCGGCCGCCGTCCGGACGGCGTCGGCGTGCAGGTTCAGCTCGAGCGCGACCCCGTGCTCGGCGAGCACCGGCAGCAGCGCCGGCACGCCCGGCGGGACGTCGGCCCACGTCTGGCCGCCGGCGCGCATGCCGACCGGCCCGTCGGCGCCCCAGCGGCGCAGCAGAGCGGCGAACTGACGGGGCGAGCGGCCGGCGTAGCAGTGCAGGTTGGCGACGTAGCCGGCGATGAGGTCGGGACGGCGCCGGGCGGCGGCTCGCAGCGCCGCGGTCTCGCCGGCGTCGCCGCGGGACGCCTCGACGAGCACCGACACGCTGACGCCGGTGCCCCGGCCGGATGCCGCGAGGTCGTCGAGGCCGAAGGCCCGGTGGTGCGGTGAGCCAGGACGGATCCAGCCGAAGCCGCGCGCGGGGTCCCACAGGTGCACGTGGCAGTCGACCACGGGCGTCTTGACAGGCGTGCGCACCGGACCACAGTATGACGCAATCGGTTATCGATCAAAGATAATCGCCGCGAATCGCTTTGTGAGGTGCGCAGTGCTCGTGTCGTCCCGGCGGCCGCCCGAGATCCCCGAGTGGGCCCGGCTGCAGCGGCTGCTGTTCGCCCAGCAGGACAAGGCCTGGCGGGTGTTCGCCGAGCGCTACACCACCGGTGACGGCCGGCTGGTCTTCCAGGACACGCTCGGCCAGGGCTCCGACGACCGCGACGGCGTGGACGACTTCTACGAGGCGTTCTTCAACTGGCCGATGCTCTACGTGCTCGGCGGCAGCGACGACCTGCTGGCCGCCACCGAGCGCCACTGGGCCGGCGTCACCGCGCAGCTGACCGAGATGGGCATGCTGGTCGACGGGTTCGAGCGCGGCTACGACTGGTTCCACCAGGGCGAGAGCCTGTTGTTCTTCTACGCCCGCTGCATGGCCCGGCCCGGCGATCCCGGCGTGCGGGCGCTCGCCCGCCGGTTCGCCGATCTGTACCTGCCGGGCGGTCCGAACTACGACCCCGAGCACCGCGTCATCCGGGCGCCGCACAACGGCGCCGCGGGCCCGCGGTGGGGGTTCGGCGACCACGAGGTGGCGTTCCCGTGGAGCCTCGCGCTGCGGCCGTACGGGCTGCCGCTGGACTGGCTCGGCTACGAGTCGTTCGACGAGCTGGTGGCCGACCCCGCGAAGGCGCGCGCCTACGGCCGCGAGATGTGGGACCGCATGGGCCGCGGCGACACGTTCGCCAACGTGCTCTCCACCAGCCTCGCCGTCCATGCCTGGCTGCTCACCGGCGAACAGCGCTACGCCGACTGGGTGGCCGAGTACGTCGGCGCGTGGCGCGACCGCTGGGCCGGCGGCCCGGTCGTCCCCGACAACGCCGGGCTGAGCGGCCGGGTGGGCGATTACCTCGGCGGACGGTGGTACGGCGGCCACTACGGCTGGTCCTGGCCGCACGGTCTGCAGTCGATGGCCTGCGCCGCGGTCGTCGCCGGCAGCAACGCGGCGTTCGTCACCGGCGACGACGCCTTCCTCGACCTCGCCCGCAACCCGTTCGACGCCGCCATGGAGCAGGCCGAGCGCCGCCGACCGGACGACGTCGACTCCGTCACCTCGCGATGGACGCCGCACCTGGCCGGGCTGGGCGACCGGCCGACGCTGATGGTGCCGCACCGGCGCGGCGACGCCGGCTGGTTCGACTGGAACATCCCGCCGACGCAGTACCTGATCTGGCTGTGGCACTTCAGCCGCGCCGACGAGGACCTGCGGCGCGTCGAGGCGCTGCGCGCCGGCGCCTCGTGGGACTGGAGCGCCGTCCACGACCAGCGGACCAAGGAGGAGAACGGCCACGAGGAGCCGTGGTTCGAGTACCTCGCCGGCCGCAACCCCGGCTACCCGGTGCGCGCCCTGCGCAGCGCCCTCGCCACCAGCGCTCAGCGGCTGGACGAGATCGCCCGCGACGACACCGACCCGGTCGCCGGGCCGTCGGCGCTGGACATTCACCTCTGGCAGAACCGCAACCCCGTCGTCACCGAGATCCTGCTGCAGCTGACCACCGGCACCCCGCAGGTGCTCTACAACGGCTCGCCGGCGCACCTGCACCTGCGCTGGTTCCACGGCGACGGCGTCCGGCCCGGCCTGCCCGACGACGTCGCCGCGCTCATGACGTCGATCGACCCGGATCGCACCGTCGCGGACCTGGTCAACACCGGCGACCAGTCGCGGACGGTGGTCGTCCAGGGCGGCTCGTTCGCCGAGCACCGCATCCGCACCGTCGCGCTCGACGACGGCCCGGCCGAGGAGGTCGGCGGGCCGCGCGTGACCGTCCGGCTGGAGCCGCGGGCCCAGGCCCGCCTCACGCTCGGGCTGACGCTGCGCGCGACGACGCCGACGCTGGTGGCGGGCGCATGACGGTCACGTTGCCGCGCCTGGGCATCGGGACCGCGGCGTTCGGCGGGCTGTTCACGCCGGTGGCGGAGGCCGACGCCCTCGACGCGGTGCGGGTCGCCGCCGAGCTGGGCGTGCGCTACTTCGACACCGCGCCGCGCTACGGGCACGGGCTGGCCGAGCGGCGGCTGGCGCGCGGGCTGCGCGAGTCCGGACCGTCGGACGCGGTCGTGTCGACGAAGGTCGGCTGGTTGCTGCGCGACGGCCAGACTGTCGTGCCCGACTGGACCGAGCGCGGCATCCGCGCGTCCCTGGAGTCCAGCCTGGAGCGGCTCGGACGCGACCACGTCGACATCGCGTTCATCCACGACCCTGACGACGCCGCCGACGAGGTCCGGCGCACCGCCTACCCGGCACTGCGCCGGCTCCGCGACGAGGGCGTCGTGCGGGCGATCGGGTTCGGGATGAACCACGCCGACCCGCTGGCCGCGTTTGTCGGCGAGTTCGACGTCGACGTCGTGCTGGTCGCCGGCCGGTTCACCCTGCTCGACCACCGCGCCCTCACCACGCTGCTGCCGGCCTGCGCGGCCACCGCGACGCAGGTGGTCGTGGGCGGGGTCTTCAACACCGGCCTGCTGGCCGAGCCGTCGGCCGCGGCGAAGTACGACTACCGGCCGGTCGGCCCCGACATGCTGGAGCGGGCGCTGCGCTGCCAGGAGATCTGCGCCGGCTACGACGTCGCGCTGGCCGCGGCGGCCGTGCAGTTCCCGCTGCTGCATCCGGCGGTCACGACCGTGCTGGTCGGCTGCCGGTCCGGCGCCGAGGTGGCCGCGAACGCCGCGGCGGCGGGCCGGGAGATCCCGGCGGATCTGTGGGCGGAGCTGGCCGCGGCCGGTTACGTCCCGGCCGAGCTGCTGACCGCCGTGTAGGCGTCCGGCGTCTCGACGAAGTGTACCGGGACGTCCGGGACCAGCGCGGCCAGCCAGTCGGCGAAGAACCGCATGCCGGCCTGCTCGGACGGGATGTGCCCGGCGACGACCAGTCCCGCGGGCGTCCCGCCGCGGCGGGCCAGCCAGGCCGCGTCGGTGGCGTACGACCCCGTCTCCCACTCGTGCGCCTCGCCGATGACGACGGCGTCGACGTCGGCGCGGCGCAGCAGCGAGCGGTTGCGGGCGAAGCCGCGGTTGCCGAGGTCGAGCCCGACCCGGGTGACCGGCAGGGCGGGGTCGCCGACGAACCGCGGCGCGCGGGCGCCGAGCGCCGTCGCGACGTGCGCCGCGAGCGCGCCGAGCGTCGTCGGCGCGACGGTGCACAGCGCGACCC
>NZ_QUAL01000063.1 GCF_003579925.1 Jiangella rhizosphaerae
TCTGGCCCGCCGCCGTGGTGGGTGCGCTGGCCGCCGTGGCCGGGACGGTGGTGCTGCCCGCGGGGACGGCGCGGCTGCGGCGCGGCGCCCCGGCGGCGCTGGCCGCGATGACGTTGTTCGGCGCCGGGTACGGCGGCGCCGACAGCCTCATCACCATCCTGCTGACCCACGAGTACGGCGTCGGCCTCGCCCGCGCGGCGACGGTGCTGAGCGCCGCCCCGATCGCGTGGGCGCTGACCAGCCTGGCCGTCACCCGGACCGCTCCCGAGCGGCAGGTCCCGGCGGCCGGGCTGGCGCTGACGGCGGCAGCGGCGGCCGTCCTCGCCGCCGGGCCCCGGGAGTTCGTGGTCGCACTGGTCGTCTGGACCGTCGGCGGGGCCGGGGTCGGGCTGGCGTATCCCGGCCTGTACCTGCGCGCGACGACGCAGCCGCCCGCGCTGCCCGCGCCGGCCGCCGCGCAGCGGCGCGAGGCGGATGGTGGGACCGACTCGGCCGCTGGAGGTCTGCGGTCCGATCCGAGAGCAGACCCCCAGCACGCAGAGAAGCGCCCCGGCCCCGCCGGACGGACCCAGCAGACCGCTGGAGGACTGCGGTCCGCTCGGACTGCAGACCTCGAGCACACAGGCAGGCGCCCCGGCCCCGCCGGACGGCCCCACCAGACCGCTGGAGGACTGCGGCCCAATCCGACAGCAGACCCCCAGCACGCAGAGAAGCGCCCCGGCCCCGCCGGACGGACCCAGCAGACCGCTGGAGGACTGCGGTCCGATCGGACTGCAGACCTCGAGCGAACAGGCAGTAGCACCGGCCCGGCAGGCACCACCGGCCCGGCCGAGCGGGCTCGCCGGGAGGCGCAAGCCGCCGAGGCGGCCACGGCGGTCATCACGGCCGAGGCGGTCGGCGGGCTGCTCGGCCGGGCCGGCGGCGGGGCGCTGGCCAGCCTCGACGGCGGCGCGCCGCTCGCCTACGGCGTGTTCGCCGTCCTGCTTGCTCTGGGCGCGCTGGCCGCCACCCGCAGCCGCGCACCGTCGCCCACCAGATGACTCGCGACGGATAGCCGACGGTGAGGAGCGCGCTGGGGGCCGGGGCCGGCCCGCGCACGTACGGACCGGCCCCGGGGTCGGTGGGTCGGATCAGTGGGTCAGAAGCGGCCGCACTGCTCCTGGCTCGCGAACGGCAGGTCCTCGTACCCGGACACGTCCTGCGTGGCCAGCGACCCGTCGGCCGCGGCCCGCAGCACCGCCATCGTGGGGATGCGGAAGAGGTTCTCCAGCTGCCCGTTGCTCTTCTGCCCCACGGAGCGGACCTCGTAGAAGATCGCGCCCTTCGTCGGGCTCTGCAGGACCGGCTGCTCGCCGGCCGGCGCGGTGCCGCCCATGAGCATCCGGCTGAGCCCGGCGTTGGTGATGTCGATCAGCGGGTAGTGCGCGACGTTCGCCAGCCCGTACCGTTCGAGCGCGTCGACGCTGGCCATCGCCATCTGCCGGTTGGTCAGCCACTGCTCGGCCGTCATGCGGCTCGGGTCGATGGAGCGGGCGCCGATCTGGAACTGGTTGAGGTCGTTCGTGCCTTCGACGATCGGCGACTGGCCCATGTGGTGCAGGTCCAGGGCCAGCTCCGGCGCGACGTCGCGCCACAGCTTCCAGAAGGCGACGGTCTCGGGCTGGGCGAAGTTCTCCCAGTCGCGGTTGAGGTCGATCCGGGTCGGCGTGGTGCTCTGCCGGATGTTCGCCTCGGCGCCGTCGGGGTTGTACATCGGGATGACGACGACGGTGAGCTGCTCGCGGATCTGCCGCGCGTCGGGGGCGCCGCTGGCGAGGTAGTCCAGGATCTGCAGGACGGCCTCGGTGCTGTGCAGCTCGTTACCGTGGATGCGGGCCTGCAGCCAGAACGTCGTCGGGCCAGTGCCGACGGTGGCGTAGTACAGCTCGCGCCCCTCGCCGGAGGTGCCGGCCGACGCCACGCTGACCAGGCCGTTGCTGGTCCGCTCGATCCGGTCCAGTTCCCGGATGACATCGGCGTACCCCGCGACGCTGGAGAGGCTGACGTTCTGGTCGGGCTGCAGGCAGGGGCCGCCGGGCAGGTGCGCCGGCTCCGACGCCGCCGTCGCGGCGCCGGTCAGGACGGTGGCCAGCATGCCGATGCCGGCCAGGCCGGTGACGATTCTGCGCATGGTCGTCTCCCTCACAGGTCTCGGGGGTTGCCGATGGACGGGCCGGCCGGCGGGATGTCCCAGTAGCGGTCGCCGTCGACGGCGTCGATCGCGCCGGAGGCCAGCGCCTCGAGCGTCACGCCCATGCCGACGAGCGACTGCTGGATGAGCATGCCCATCGACTTCTGGGCGACCGAGCGGGTCTCGTACAGCATGATCCCGGCGCCGTTGAGGGCGTACGAGCCGAGCGCGGTGCCCGGCAGCTCGACGTCGGGGTACCGCGTGATGCCGCCGAACGGCGACTCGCCGAGCGACCGCAGCATGTCCCAGACCAGCACGTTGATCCGGAAGCTCAGGTCACGCACGGCCGGGTCCAGCGGGAACTCCGGCGTGCCCTCGGTGACCAGCCCGATCACCTGCAGCGTGGTGAGCTGGTTGTCGGTATCGGACTCGACGTTGCTGCCGCGGTGGTGGTGGTCGACGAACACCTCGGGCTGCAGCCGTTGGAAGATCGCGGCCGACGTGCGCGCCTCGGGCGTGACGAAGAAGCCGGGCAGTTCCGACCGGCCCGGCAGCAGCGCCTCGTCGCCCGGCTTCAGGCGGAACGTCAGGTCCGGGTGGAAGTCGCGGTTGATGTCGTAGCCGGAGACGCGGCCCGGCTGGAGCAGCGACCGCGGCAGGTACCACGGCGCCGGCGTCGCGGGGTCGAGGCCCCACTCCTGCGGTGTCCAGAGCTGCGTGTTCTGCCGCCGCTGGACGAGGAAGCCGGTCTCGTCGCGGAAGTCGGCGCCGTCCATGTTGAGGCGCGGGATGAACCAGATGGTGAGCCGGTCGAGGATGTCGCGGACGGTGGGGTGCGAACTGGTCGCGAGCGTCTGCATGAGCCGGAGCACCACCTCGGTGCCCAGCGGCTCGCCGCCGTGGATCTGGGTCTGGATGAGGACCGGGAGCTTGCCGGCCTCCGGCTCGCCGAACCGCGCGAGGTGGATCGGCCAGCCGGTGGCGGACTGCCCGGCCACCTCGACGGCCATGCGGCCCTTCGACCGGGCGGCGATGGTGGCCAGTTTCGGCCCGAGCTCGGTGTTGGCGGTGAGGGCGACCTTCTGAACGGTCTGGTCGGGCTGCAGCCACGGCCCGTTCGGGCGGGACTGTGGTTCCGCGTGGGCGCTGGGGGCCAGGGCCGCCCCCACTCCCAGACCGGCGACTCCAGCGAGGAACGTGCGTCGGCGCATGTCGGCTCCTGTGGTCGGTGACATAGCACCTTCGTGATCGCCGTCACGCCCCGAAAGGGCACGGGCCCGAATTAGGCGATCGCCCCAATCAATTCGTGGCCGCGCCCGGCCGGCAGACGACCCCGGGCGAAGACGCGCAGCGGGGCCGGAAACGCGTACGTCAGCGGCCCGGTCGGCGTCAGGACGTGCTGGTCGGCCAGCGACTCGATCAACGCGGCCGCGGCGCCGGGCGGCACGTCGAGCAGGCCGGCCGCCGTCACTGCCGAGAACTCGGCGACGTCGGCCGCCGCGAGCACCAGGAAGGCCCGCGCCTGCTCCGGCGTGAGCCGCGCCAGCATCGACGCGTAGGGCGCCTCGATCAGGGTGCATTCCGGTGGCGACACCGGCGCGCCGCGGCTCGGCGGGCCCAGCCGGCGCAACGCGTCGGCCATGCTCCACTCCGGCCGCGAGGCGATCCGCTCGCCGATCGCCCGCACGACCTGCGGCAGGCCGGCGGTGCCGCGCAGCAGCGCCCCGACGGCGTCCGGCTCCCGCCGCAACCGATCGACACCGACCAGCGACTCGAGCAGCGCGTGGGCGTCCGCCTCCGCCAGCGGGCCGAGCGTGAACCACTGGGCGGCCGGCACGCCGTAGACCCGCTGCCGCGCCGTGACCACGACCGCCGCACCGCCGGAACCGGGCATGAGCGGCCGCAGCTGCCCGCCGTCGGTGGCGTCGTCGAGCACCACCAGCAGGCGGCGGCCGCTGGTGAGCGTCCGCCACAGGGTGGCGCGCTCCCCCTGCGAGCCGGGCAGCTCCGCGGCCGGCACACCGATGCCGTGCAGCAGCTCGGCGAGCGGGTCGGCGGAAGTGCCGAGGTCGACGAAGAGATGACCGTCGCGGAAGTCGCCGCGGGTCCGCCCGAGATGCACGGCGAACGCGGTCTTGCCGATGCCCGCCAGCCCTTCGATGCCCACGACCGGCACGCTCGCGCCGGACGGCGTCAGTGCGGCGGCCACCCGGTCGATCTCGTCGCGCCGGCCGGCGAACAGCGGCAGGTCGGGCGGGAGCTGGCAGGGCCGGACGGCGAACGCGGCGGCCTTGCCGGGGCGCGCGTCGCCCGGGCGGCCGGCGCCGGGCACGGCGTCGAGCGTGGGGTCGGCCGCCAGGATCCGCCGCTGCATGGCGCGCAGGTCCGCCCCCGGGTAGAGACCGAGCTCGTCGGCGAGCCGCCGCTGGATGTCGGCGAAGACGGCGAGCGCGTCGGCCTGGCGCCCGGACCGGTAGAGCGCCAGCATGAGCAGCTCGTGCGGCCGTTCCCGCAGCGGTTGCTCGGCGATCAGCTCGGTGAGGTCCGCGACGGCCAGGGCGGGCCGGCCGGCGGCGATGTCCGCCGCGGCGAGGTCCTCACGCGCCGCCAGCCGCAGCTCGGCCAGGCGGACGCGCTCGAACTCGGCGAAGTCCGCGGCGATCCCCGCCAGCGGGGTGCCGCGCCAGAGCGCCAGCGCGGCGCGCACCGCCGTCGCCGTCCCCTCGGCGTCGCCGGAGCGCTGCGCCGACCGTCCGGCGCCGAGCAGCCGCTCGAACTCGCGCACGTCCGTCGCGCCCGGGTGGACGGCGTAGCCACCGGCGACCGACTCGACGGCGGCGGCGCCCAGCGCACGGCGCAGCCGCGACACGTACGACCGGACGATGCCGACGGCGGCCGGCGGCGGCTCGTCGCCCCAGAGCGCGCTGGTCAGCCGGCTCACCGGCACCGGGGTGCCGTCCTGCAGGAGCAGGAACGCCAGCAGCGCCCGCTGCTGCGGCGAGCCGAGCGCGATCTCGCGGTCGCCGCGCCACGCATGCACCGGCCCCAGCAGCTGGAACCGCGGCTGGTCCGCCACGACGCCTCCTCCGGATCCGATCGGCACCCATCGGGCGCAACGACCGGTCCGGAGGGGCTATTCCGATCAGGCGTCCTCGAACGCCTCGCGGTGCTCGGCCAGCCAGGTCGCGAAGTCCTGCAGGCGCGGGTTGAGCTCGCGGACCCGATCCGGCACGCGGACGCCGGCGAAGGCGTCCTCGTGCTCGGCGTAGAAGAAGAACATGTTGGCGATGTCGTCGGCACCCGGCACCGGCAGCGCGCGCACCTCGTCGAGGGTCATCGGCCGGTACTCGACGGGCTCGCCCAGCTCCTTGCTGAACGCCGCCGCGTACTGCTCGCCGGTCAGGTTCTCGCCGGAGACGTTGATCGTCCGACCGGCCAGCTCGGGGCCGCGCGCGAAGATCCCGAACGCCGTCCGGCCGATGTCCTCCACGGCGATGCCGGGCAGCTTGCTGTCGCCCATCGGCACCCGCACCGCCAGCACGCCGTCCTCCCCGCGCGACGGCGGGAAGAAGTCGATGAACGAGTCGAAGTAGAACGTCGTCGACAGGTACGTCGTGGGCACGCCGGCCTCGGCGAAGTACGCGTCCGCCTCGCCCTTGCCGTCGAAGTGCGGCACCTTGTAGCCGCCGGGCAGCGTCGGCGCGCGGTGGTCGTCGGGGTCGATGTGCGCGCGGGTGTCGGGCAGGGTCGACCAGATCACGTGGCGCAGGCCGGCGGCCGCTGCCGCGTCGGCCAGGGTCCGGGCCTGCCGCTGCTCGCGCTCGACGGAGTTGTACTCCCAGAACGCGGTGACGAAGTAGCCGCCGTAGGCGCCGTCGAGCGCGGCCCGCACGCTCGCCTCGTCGTCGAGGTCGGTCTGGACGATCTCCGCCCCGCGGGCAGCCAGCGCCTTCGCCGCGTCGGAGTCGGGCCGCCGGGTGAGCGCCCGGACGGCGAACCGCCGCTCGGGGTCGTCGAGGATCGCCCGCGCGACCCCGCCGCCCTGCTGCCCGGTGGCGCCCACCACGGCGATGATCTTCTGCTCGGTCATGTCGGATCTCCTCGGTTCGGGTCGTCGGGGCCGGGGGTGCCGGCCACGTCCCGAGGCAATCGCGGTGGCGTTGACGTCTCGTGCATATTCGATTGACGCGCAGGTCAGCGGCCCTAGGCTGGCCGGGTGTACACCGATGACGACGTGGCGGCGCTCTACGAGGTGCTCAACCCCTGGGGTCCCGGCGACGACTTCTACCTCGAGCGGGTCATGGCGGCCGGCTCCGTCCTGGACGTCGGCTGCGGACCGGGCACGCTGCTGCGCCGCGCCCGCGACGAGGGGCACACCGGCCGGTTGTGCGGCCTCGACCCCGACCATGCCGCGCTGAGCCGCGCCCGCCGCCGTCCCGACGTCGAGTGGATCGAGGGCCGCGCCGCCGACCTCACCGCGGCGGGCGAGTTCGAGCTGGCGGTCATGACCGGTAACGCGTTCCAGGAGCTGGTCGGCGACGACGACCTGACGGCGTCGCTCGCGACGATCCGCCGGGCGCTGGCCGGCGGCGGCCGGTTCGCGTTCGAGACGCGGAACCCCGGCGCGCGCGAGTGGGAGTCGTGGCGGCCCGAGAACGGCATCGAGGTGGTCGACGACGCCGGGCGCGAGCTGCGCGTCTGGCACGAGGTCGAGGCGGTCGCGGACGGCCGGGTGACCCTCACCGAGACCACGGGGACACGCGACGGCACGCCGCTGCGCGTCGACCGCGCCACGCTGCGGTTCACCGACGCCGAACGGCTGGACCAACTCCTCGGCGCGGCCGGCTTCGCCGTCGAGGAACGCTACGGCTGGTGGGACCGCCGGCCGTTCGCCCCCGACAGCCGCCTGATCGTCACAATCGCGCGGGCCGTCGATGGCTGACGTGACGCGGGTGGCCGTGCTCTCCGACACGCACGCGCCGCGGTTCTGGAAGGCCTGCCCGCCCGCGGTCGCGCAGCGGCTGGACGGCGTCGACCTCATCCTGCACGCGGGCGACGTGTGCGTCCCGTCGGTGCTGGACGAGCTGGCCGCGTTCGCGCCGGTCCACGTCGTGCTCGGCAACAACGACGGTGCCGACGTCGCGGCGTGGGGCGCGCCGGAGGAGCTGCACCTCACCGTCGCCGGCGTGCGCATCGCCATGCTGCACGACAGCGGGCCGGCGTCCGGGCGGCTGCCGCGGCTGCGGGCCCGCTTCCCCGACGCCGGCCTGGTGGTGTTCGGGCACTCGCACATCCCGTGGAACGAGGAGTCCGGCGGCTTCCGCGTCTTCAACCCCGGCTCGCCGACCGACAAGCGCCGTCAGCCGCAGGGCACCATGGGCCTGGTGGAACTGGCCGCCGGGCGGGTCGAGTCGGCCGAGATCGTCCCCGTCACGCCCTGAGTGTCACTACCCAGCTGGCGTGCTCGCTCCGGCCCGCCCATGCAGGCGGCGCTGGGTGCGGGCGCGGTCGCCGGCGTGCTGGTCGGAGAAGGCGTGTACGGCCTGCGTGAGATCGCCGGCACGACCTACCCGCCGTACTGGTGGGGCTCGATCGTCGCCGGGCTGCTGCTGGTTGCCGCGGTGGTCCTCGCCCGCCGGCTCTCCGCGCGGGCCGCCGCCGTCGCCGTCGCCGTCACCGCGCTGGCCGGCGCCGCGTTCGTGCTGGTCTACAGCGCCGACCTCGTCACCGTGCTGCACTGAGCGCGTCGGGCACCGGTACGGCCGCGCCGTGGCCGTCGGTCCGGGCGGTCCGGCCGTGCGGCAGCGCCAGGGCCGCCACCGCGCCCAGCCCGACGACGCCCGCGCCCACCAGGACGGCGATCGTCGCCGCGTCGACGTAGCCGGTCGGCGTCAGCTCGCCGCCCGCGCCGGTGAAGACCGCCGTCAGCACCGCGATCCCCAGCGCGACCCCGACCTCCCGGAGCGCGGAGTTCGTGCCGGACGCCTTGGCGTTGTCCTCGTCGCGGATGGTGGCCAGGACGGCGGTGGCGCTCGGCGCGATGACCAGGCCCATGCCGACGCCGGCCAGGACGAACGCCCCGGCCAGTCGCCCGTAGCCGACGTCCTCGGTCATGACCAGCGCGATCCACGCGAGCGCGGCGGCCACGAACACCAGGCCGGTGACGATCGGCAGGCGGGTGCCCAGGCGCGGCACCGCGAGCCCGGCCAGCGGCGCGACGACCATCGGTGCCATCGTCCACGGCATCGTCAGCACGCCGGCCTCCAGCGGGCTGTATCCCTGCACGACCTGCAGGAACTGGATGAGGATGAAGATCGCCCCGAACACCCCGAAGCTGAACAGCACGCCCACCACGTTCGCCGCCGAGAAGCCGCGGTCGCGGAACAACCCGAGGGACAGCAGCGGGTCGGCCGTCCGGCGCTCCCAGGCGACGAACAGCCCGAGCAGCACGATGCCGGCGGTCAGCGTCGACACGATCTGCGCGCTCCCCCAGCCCACGGCTTCCGCACGGACGATGCCGTAGACCAGCGCGAGCAGGCCGGTGCTGGCCAGCCCGACGCCGACGAGGTCGATGCGGACGCGCCGGCCGAACGACTCCGGCAGCACCGCCAACACCAGCGGCAACGACAGCACGCCGACCGGCACGTTCAGCCAGAAGATCGCGTTCCAGCTCAGTCCCTCGACGACGGCGCCGCCGACGAGCGGCCCGAGCGCGACGCCGAGCCCCGTGACGCCGCCCCACACGCCGATGGCCATGGGCCGCAGCCGCGGCGCCACCGACGTGGACAGCAGCGTCAGCGACAGCGGCATCAGCGCCGCGGCCGCCGCGCCCTGGACCGCGCGGGCGGCGATCAGCTGCCACGACTCCACGCTGACCGCGCACAGCACCGACGCCACCGTGAACAGCCCGAGCCCGAGCGCGAACACCCGACGCCGCCCGAACCGATCACCGAGCGCGACGGCGACGAGGATGAGTCCGGCGAAGGCCAGCGTGTAGGCGTTGACGAACCACTGCAGCTCCTCGATGGACGCCTCGAACTCGCGTTG
The DNA here is from genome assembly GCF_003579925.1 of Jiangella rhizosphaerae. Taxonomy (GTDB): domain Bacteria; phylum Actinomycetota; class Actinomycetes; order Jiangellales; family Jiangellaceae; genus Jiangella; species Jiangella rhizosphaerae. Next base: position 9,218 of record NZ_QUAL01000063.1, read on the forward strand.
GAGCACCGGCAGCGCGCTGGTCACCACCAGGTTGTCCAGCGCCGCCATGAACATCGGCAGCGACGCCGCCAGGATCAGCAGCCACGTCGGCCGGGGTCGCACGCCGTTCATCCGCCACTCCTTCCGAAGGTTGTTATTGGTTGATTACTTAAACAGTAGTAATCGGCTGATAACATGTCAACCATGGAGACGACGAGACAGCGGCTCCCGGCGGCCGAGCGGCGCGAGTCGATCCTGGCGGCGGCGACCGTCGTGTTCGGCGAACGCGGCTACGCGGGTGCCACCACCGACCAGATCGCCACGGCGGCCGGCATCAGCCAGGCCTACGTGGTGCGCACGTTCGGCAGCAAGGAGACACTGTTCGTCGAGGTCGCCCGGCGCGCCGTCGGCCGCATCGAGGCCGCGTTCCGGTCCGCCATCGAGGCCGACGACGGCCGGCCGGTCGACCAGCGGCTCGGGCAGGCCTACCTCGAGCTCATCGCCGACCGCGGCATCCTGCTGGCGCTGCTGCACATCTTCAGCCTCGGAAACGACCCCGCCATCGGGCCGGTCGGCCGCGAGGGGTTCCTGACCATCTACCGGCTGGTCCGCGACGAGGCCGGGCTCGCGCCCGAGGACGCCAGCCACTTCCTCGCCGAGGGCATGCTGATCAACACGGTCCTGGCGCTGCAGCTGCACGACTGCGACGATCCCGACGCACTGGAGCTGGTCACCCAGGCCTGCGGCGGCGATCTCGTCCGCTTCCGCGCCCTCGCCGCCGGCTGACGGGCGTGTTCGTCCGGCTGCTCGGCCCGCTCGAGGTCACCGGGGACGACGGCGCCCGGCTGGCCGGCTCGCCGCGGCACGCCGTCGAGGCGCAGGTGTCCCCGCTGCGAGCGCGCGGCATTCCGTCGAGCAGGGGGCGGGGTACCGGCTGGCGCTCGATCCCGACGCTGTCGACGTGCACCGCTTCACTCGTCTCGCAGCTCCGCCGTCGTCCCACCGCCGGCCCGTTGATCATGGAGAAATCGGGCTTCCGGCTGGGCGGGAAGCCCGATTTCTCCATGATCAACGGGGAGTACGGGGCGGTGACGGCACTGACGCGACGGCCGAGGCGCTGCGGGAGGCGCTGGACCTCTGGCGCGGTCCGGCCCTCGCCGATCTGGGTGCGGCGCCGTTGTCGCCGAGACCGCTGCCGGCCTGGAGGAACGGCGGCTCGCGGCCGAGGAGGACCTCGCCGAGGCCGAGCTCGCCCTCGGCCGGCACCGCGCGCTGGCCGTGAGCGGGCCCTCCGGCGCCGTCAGAGCTTCTCGGCCACCGGGATGACGTCGGCGCCGATCCGCTCGAGGCCGTCCAGCCGGGGCACCGTCGGGACGTAGCCCAGCGCGGCGTCCACGCCCAGGTCGGCGAGCCGGGCGAGCTCGTCGATGAGCTCCTGGGTGCGCTCGCCGTTCTCACCCACGTCGAGCGGGTGGTAGACGGTCTTGGTGATCTCGTCGTAGTCGCGGCCGACATCGGCGCAGTGCTGGCGCAGCACGTCGAGCTTGCGCGGCAGCTCCGGCGTGTTGAACAGGTTGCAGGCGTCGCCGTACTGCGCGACCAGCCGCAGCGTCTTCTTCTCGCCACCGCCGCCGATCATGATCGGCGGGTGCGGCCGGCTCAGCGGCTGCGGCGAGTTCAGCAGCCGCTCGGCCTTCGTGAACCTGCCGTCGAACGGGGCCTCGTCGTCGGACCACATCTGCAGCAGGTAGCGCAGCGCCTCCTCGAGACGCTCGAACCGCTCGGCGGTGGACGGGAACGGGAAGCCCAGGCCGCGGGACTCCTCCTCGTTCCAGCCCGCGCCGATGCCCATCATGGCCCGGCCGCCGGACAGCACGTCGAGCGTGGTGACGGCCTTCGCCAGCAGGCCCGGCTCGCGGTAGTGGATGCCGGTGATGACGGTGAGGAGTTTGGCCCGCTCGGTGTGCGCGGCCAGGAAGCCCAGCGTCGTGTACGCCTCGAGCATGTCGTTCTCGGACGGGCCGACGCCGCGGATCTGGAAGAAGTGGTCCATGACCGCGACGTACTCGAACCCGGCCTGATCGGCGGTTCGGGCGACGGCGGCCAGCTCGCCGCCCAGCGCGGCGGGGCCGTTCGGCCAGGTGAAGTTGGGAATCTGCAGACCGACCTTCATGACGTGATGGTTCCTTCGCTCGGGGAGCCAGAGGTGAGATGCTTCGCAAGGGAAGCGGTCGACTAAGGTGGAGGGATCCCTCCGTATCACCATACGGAGGGTCGCCTCCGTTTGCAAGGGCGCTGGAGCGAGGTGACGGCATGACGACCGCGGACGGCACGGCGGGCAGCGGCGGCGGTGGGACGCTCGACGTCTTCGCGCGCCGGCCGAAGCGCGCCGACGCGCGCCGCAACTACGAGAAGCTGCTCGCCGCCGCGCGTGAGGCGTTCGCCGAGGCCGGCGTCTCCGCGTCGCTGGAGGACATCGCCCGCCGGGCCGGCGTCGGCATCGGCACGCTCTACCGTCACTTCCCCACCCGGCAGGACCTGTTCGAGAGCGTCTACGTCGACGAGGTCGAGGCGCTGTGCCGCGCCGCCGACGAGCTCGCCGGCCTGCCGCCGTGGGACGCGCTGGCCGGCTGGCTGCGCCGGTTCGTCACGTACACCGCCACGAAGCGGGCCATCGCCGAGGCGCTCAACCACGACTCCTCGGTCTTCGCGACCTGCAGGAAGGCGATCAACACGGCCGGCGAGCCGCTGCTGCGCCGCGCCCAGGACTCCGGCGCCGCCCGCCCCGAGGCGTCCTTCGACGACGTCCTGCGTCTCGTCGGCGGCGTCACGATGTACCCGTTCGCCGACCCCGTCCAGCTGGAGCGCGTGCTGACGATGGCGCTCGACGGCATCAGGGTCCGGCCGGCCGCGGGCTGATCACCGAGTCGATGGATGGACGCCTGCCCGCTGGGTAGTCCCCGCCCGGCCGGGTGGGCTCCCACTCTAAGGGCGGGCACCGACACCCGCCGCGCGACCTGGGCCGTGGCCGGGACTCGTCGCGTTGGCGACACGTCGACGGGGCCAGGATCGCGTAGCTCACCAGGCGTTCTTTCGCTTGACCAGGCCTGCATGCCTGTGAGAACCGTGTTCATGGGCGGTTTGGTGGTGCCCTGGCGCCACCAAACCGCCCATGAACACGGTTCTCAACAGGCGAACGCCGTGAAGGCCCGAGAGTCGGCCGTCGACGCCCGAGGCGTGCCCAGACTTGCCCGTCGCCTGATCGCTGCCCGGTCCTGGCCGCGGACACCCAGGTCGAGCCGACCCCGGCCTGGGGACACGCCCGCGCGATCAGCGCGCGTCGTCGAGGTAGGCCTGAGCGACCTTCTTGGGCGCGCGGTCCAGCCAGGCCTCGACCACCAGCTCGGTCAACTCGGGCTCGTCGATGCGGTCCAGCCGCACCAGCACCGCCGGGTACCCGTCGAAGTGCGGCGTGGTGAAGAAGACCTCCGGGTCGTCGGCGAGGATCGCCTCCTTGGCGCCGAGGTCGGCCACCCATGCGCCGAGGATGGGCCCGTCCGGCGCGGCGTCGCCGAGGGCCGCGAGGTCGGCCTTGCGCAGCGGCCGCTCCCAGACGAACGACTTGTCGCGCACCCGCCAGCTGCGCAGGCCGTCGCGGCCGGTCTGCTCGCTCGCCTCCGGCAACGCCGTGGCAATGCGGCTGACGTCGTCCCAGCTGCACATGTGATCACGGTAGACCCGCCGGGCCCGCGTTGGACAGAGCCCGCGGTCACTCGGCCGCGGTCTCGCCGGGCGGCTGCCACGGCGGCAGCGCCCACGTCCAGGTCGGCATGGGCTCGGGCGGACCGGGCCGGACGCCCGGCTGGGACAGCAGGACGGCCATCCGGCTGCCCCACTCGACGTAGCCGGTGAACGCGGTCCGGAACTCCGGATCGGCGGGCAGGCCGGTCTCGTCGGCCGCGTCCTGCAGCAGCTCGACCCAGCGCCGGCGCTGCCGCTCGGTGATCGCCTTGCCGAGGTGCATGCCGACCATGTGCGCGTGCCCGCCTCGCTGCCGCGAGTACACCGGCGGCCCGCCGAACACCCCGCCGAGCCAGGCCGCGACGTGCCGCGGATGGTCCGGATCCATGTCGCGGAACAGCTCGCGCAGCTCGGGATCGTCGCGCACCCTCGCGTAGAACGCGGTGAACAGCCGCTCGAGCGCGGCGGCGCCACCCGCCCACTCGTACAGCGTCGGAACGGTCACGCCACGAGTCCACCATCGGCGGCCGCCGGGGACAAGAACGTATCTTGTGCTCGAGGCCCTCTACGCCTGGGGCGAGGAGCACGCGGCGCGGCACGGGATCGCGATCACGCCGGTCGAGTGACCGTCGTCCCGGTTCAGGCCGGCCGGGTCCGGATGCTCTCGATGATCCGGTCGAACGCCTGGCGACGGAGCTGTCGGCGCGGCTGGCCGGGCTGGGCCGCGTGGCGTTGCTGCGCGGTGACCTCGCGACCGCCGACGACCTGCACGAACGGGCCCGGCTGCTCGGCGCGGCGGCGGCCGCCCGCGACCGGTCCGGTGCGCCGCTGCCGCCGGCCGAGAGAGGTGACGTCGACCGCATCACCGCCGCGGCTGCCGCCGTCCTCGGCCGCGCCGGGTTCGAGGCCGAGTTCGCCGCCGGCCGCCTGCTGCGCCCGGATGCGGTGGACGCGCTGCTCAGACCAGCCGCCGCCAGAGTTCCGGGTAGTCGGTGACCAGCCCGTCGCCGTCCACCGTGAGGTCGGCGGTGAAGTCGCCCGAGGAGTACCGGTAGGTCGCCGTGTCCAGCCGCTCGTACCGCTGGTCCACCGCCTGCGTGGTCAGGCCGTCGTCCACCTGCACGTAGACGATCCGCGGCTCGGCCGACTCGCCGACGGCCAGGCCGAGGCGGCGGATCGGCAGCGTGTTGGTGAACGGCGTCAGCGCGATGTCGACATCGACACAGCCGGCCAGGTCGGGACGCTCCGCGCCGTCGCCGCCGAACCAGCGGTCGTCGTCGCGTCGGTCCAGCACCAGCCCGGGCTCTCCGTACGGCGCCAGCGTCAGCCGGCGCACCGTCCAGTCCGGGCCGGCGTCGATCGTGTACGCCAGCCGGGTCGGCCGGCCGTCCAGCGCGACGATCATCCCGTCGGCCCGCATACCGTCGCCGTCGGCGTGCAGCACCAGGTGCTCGGTCGCGGGCCACGCCAGCGCCGACCACATCACCTCTCGCTCCGCGTGACCGGTCATCATGAACGCCAGTCAACACCGCCGTCCGTGCGCGCGCACCGGGCGCGTCAGGCCTCGGTGCCCGGAATCGGCTCGGCCGGTGCCGGGTAGCGCGGACCCCACCATGCCGCCCACCGCTCGTTCAGCTCGGCGTAGGCCGCCTCGTCGAGCCCGAACGTGCTGAGCACGGCCATGGCCGCGCCGTCCGGCTTCTGTTCGCCCGGCGGCATGAAGGCGACCACGAGCAGCCCTTCGCCCCACGCGTCGACGGTGAGCCCGAGCTGGTGCGACGACCGGAACCAGACCTCGCCGCCGACGTGCTGCCCCGCCAAGGTCGCCCGGTACGCCGACCCCGCCGGCCGCGTCGCGACCTCGTCGAGGCCGAGCTCGGTGACCAGCGGCGGCGCGCCGGCCGTCGTCCCGGCGAAGAACGCCGTGCGGCGTGGCGCGTCGGGCTGGCGCTCCACGTGGAAGCGCAACTGCTGCAGGAACGTCGCCCAGCCCTCGGTGATGTCGTCGTAGTAGGCGTCCCACTCGGGGCTGACGCCGCGCGGCGCCCGGGTCAGCGTGACCTTGGTGCCCTCGCCCGCCGGCTCGAGGACGATGTGGTCGCCCTCCTGGACGCCGAGCGTGCGGGCCTGCGCGTCCTCGGCGAAGCCCTGGAAGTAGATGAGGTCGATCTCGTCGTCGAGGCCGGGGGCGTCCCAGCCGTGCCAGTGCCTGATGCGGTCCTTCTCGCGCAGCGCCCGCCACACCTCGTCGATCGGTGCGGCGATGGTCACCTCGATGCGCGGTCGCTCGGTCATGATCGGTCTCCTCCGCGTGGGGCCGGGTAGCCGCCGGCGACCATCCGGTAGGGACGGCCGCCCTCGGTGTCGAAGCGCGCGACGACCTGCCGCACCGCCTCGGTCAGGTCGTCGGTGAAGGTGTGCACGTCGCCGGGGCCGGCGAACCGGACCTCGGCCTCGATGGTGAACGTGAGCAGCCGTTTGCCGGCGTCGTCGGCCTTGGCCTGCATGCGGGCGACGTCGCGGACGGTGTCGGCCGCGACGCTCACCAGGTGCTCGGCGGCGTACTGGTCCTGCAGCCGGGCGAACCGCGCCTGCTCGTCGCCGGCGGACATGACGGCGGGATCGACGACGACGGCTCCCGGCTTGGCCCGCAGGATCCGCTCGACGCAGCCGCGCCGCTTCCGCTCCTCGACCAGCTCGACCAGACCGGCCGCCTCGAGCACCCGCAGGTGGTAGTTGACCCGCTGCCGCGGCAGCCCGAGCGCCGCCGCCAGCTGCGTGGCCGACGCCGGCTCGCGCAGGTGGGTCAGCAGCTCGCGCCGCGGCGGGGCGAGCGCGACCCGTACGTCGGCCGGCTCCTCGAGATACGTGATCGCCGCCATGCCCCCATCGTCGAATTGACAGTTCAATTTGTCAATATGCGCGCCAACGCACCCTCGCCCGAGTTGATCTTGGAGTTGTTCGGCAATCGCCGGGCGAAATGTCCGATAGATGACCGGACTACTCCAAGATCAACTTGGTGGGAGGGTCGAAACAGGATGCGGCGCGGCGCTGGGTGGGCCGGGGCGGTGGGTCAGCCGGTGGAGAGGACGGCGCGGTCGGGCACCACCCGGCCGAGGCCGCGCAACCATGCGTCCGGCGGGTCCGGCCACCAGCGGCCCGAGCGCAGCGCGGCGATGGTGTCGCGGACGGTCGCGACGTCGGCTGCTGCCGGCACGACGCGGTTCGGCGAGGCGCCCGCGAGCACCCCGAACCACCAGTGCCGCCGGGTCTCCGCCAGCGCGTCGGGGTCGAGGACGACGTAGTAGTCGGGCAGCGCGGTAGCCTCCGTGCGCAGCGAGCGCAGCGCCGCCTCGACCGCGACCTCCAGCGTCCCGGCCGGCGCCGTGCCGTCGAAGAACCCCGCCCAGGCGGCGCCGACGTCGGCGAGCGGGTCGACGTCGTGCACGACGTAGGCGGCATGCGACTGCGCGACGGCCGCTCGGACCCGGCGACCGGGGTCGTCGTCGCCGGGCGCCCGCGGAACGGCCCGGACGTTCGCCAGGCCGTCGAGCCCGGCCACCACACGCGCGGCGTCGTCGCCGACGATCACCACCACCGTGCTGTTCGGCCGCACCACCCACCACTCCCCACGCATCGGGCCGCGCACGCGCTCCGGCCCACTCCTGCTCCCGACCAGCCCTCGACGAGATCCAGTCTAGGAACGCCGCCGCGGGCCTATGCTGCCGCTCGTGAAGTACATGCTGCTCATCTACGGCAACGACGAGACCTGGCAGCGCATCTACGACGGCGACAGGGCCGGCGACGACCACATGCGCGCGCACCGCGAGCTGACCGAGCGGCTGGTCGCGTCGGGCGAGTACGTGGCGTCGCAGGGGCTCACGGTCGAGTCGGCCCGGACGGTGCGGGTGCGCGACGGCGTGCCGGCGGTCACCGACGGCCCGTTCACGGAGGCCAAGGAGGTGCTGGCCGGCTTCTACCTGATCGACTGCGCCGGCGTGGAGCGGGCGACGGAGATCGCGGCGCAGGTCCCCGAGGCGGCGCTGGACCTCGTCGAGGTGCGCCGGGTGCTCGACCCCGCCGACATGTAGCCGGCGGAACACGAGGTCGTCGGGCCGGGCAAGCCCCGGCAACGGTCACCCGGTCCTGCGTCCCGCACCGACGACTCGGGGAGCCTCCGGCCCGCACTCGTCGCCGGTCGTGCCCAGCCCTCCTGGGCTCAGGCGGGCGCCTCGGGGTCGAGGCCGAGCGCCGCGCGCCCGCCGTCGACCGGCACCGTCGCTCCGTTGACGAACGAGGCGTCGTCGGAGAGCAGGTGCGCGACGACGGCCGCGACCTCGTCCACGCGCCCCACCCGCCCCACGGGGTGCAGCTGCCGGAGCTGCGCCTCGACCTCTGCGGCCGCGGACGGCGACAGCCCGGCGAGGTAGGCGTCGTAGCGCTCGGTGGCGATGGATCCCAGCGCGACGGCGTTGGTGCGGATGCCGCGCCCGCCGTACTCCACCGCCAGCGCCCGGGTGAGACCCTCGATCGCCGCCTTGGCCGTGGCGTACGGCAGCGAACCCGGAACCGCCCGCTGCGCCTGGTGCGACGACACGTTGACGATGGCGCCGCCCTGCCCGTGGGCGAGGAAGCGGCGCACCGCAGTCGTGCAGCCGACCACGACGGGATCGAGGTTGAGCGCGATGAGCCGCGACGTCTCAGCCGCGCCCGTGGAGTGCACCGATGCGTCGCGGAACACCGCGGCGTTGTTCACCCAGCCGGCCAGTGGCGCGGCCGACTCGGCGAGGTCGGCGGCGTGCCAGGCGACGCCCTCGTCGGACGCGCTGCCGGCGACCGCCAGCGCCCGCGGGCCGGCCGGGTGCTCGCGCAGCCAGCCGAGCGCCGTCGGGTCGAGGTCGAGCGCCACGACGGCGCCGCCGGTCTCGAGCAGCCGTTCCACGACGGCCCGGCCCACGCCGCGGCCGCCGCCGGTCACCACATACGAGCGGTCCATGCCTCCACCCTGCCACGGGGGTCCGACGGTCAGGACGGCGGCGACGGCGGCTCCAGGAAGACGACGGGGATGACGCGGTCGGTGTTGGACTCGTAGAGCCGGTAGCCCTTGTACGCGGCGAGCACCCGCGGCCACCAGACCGCGCGCTCGTCCGGGCCGGCCGTCCGTGCCCGGGCCGGCCAGCGCCGGCCGCGCACCTGCACCGTGACCTCGGGGTGCGCCACGAGGTTGGTGTACCACTGCGGATGCCGCGGCCGGCCGCCCCACGACGCGATGACCACCAGATGCTCGTCGTCGTGGAGGTAGAGCAGCGGGACGGTGTGCGGCCGCCCGGTCCGCGAGCCGGTCGTGGTGAGCAGCAGCATGTCGTTGCGCACCAGCCGCCGGCCGAGGACGCCGCGGGTCGCCCGGTACAGCCAGATGTGCAGCCGGGACAGCCGCCGGGCGGTCGCGTCGCGCATGGGCCGCTCCCTGGGGTCAGGTGTCGTAGACCTCGTCGAGCGGCACGGCGGGATTGGCGAGCTTGACCTCGTCGACCGGGTTCCCGGAGCGGATCAGGGCCTTGATCGGATCGCCGACGTCCCACACGTTGACGTTCATACCCGCGACGACCCGTCCCTCACGCAGCCAGAACGAGATGAACTCGCGCGCCGCGACGTCGCCGCGGTAGACGACGTCGTCGTAGCCGCCCGGCGTCACCAGGCCGTGGAACTCCATGCCGAGGTCGTACTGGTCGGTGTAGAAGTACGGCAGCTCGTCGTAGACGGCGTCGCCGCCGAGCATCGTCGACGCCGCGACCGCCGGCTGGTTGAGCGCGTTGGCCCAGTGCTCGACCCGGATGCCCGGCCCGAGCAGCGGGTGGTCGGCCTCGGCGATGTCGCCGGCGGCGACGATGTCGGGGTCGCTGCTCTGCAGCCGGGCGTCGACGACCACGCCGGAGTGCACGCGCAGCCCTGCCCCGGCGGCCAGTTGCAGGTTCGGGGCGGCACCGACCCCGACGACGACGGCGTCGGCCTCGATGCGGCTGCCGTCGGCGAGGACCGCGCCGCTGACGCCGTCGGCGCCGGCGGTGAACCGCTCGACGCCCACGCCGGTGCGCAGGATGACGCCGTGATCGGTGTGCAGGCCGGCGAAGACGCGGGCCAGCTCCGGACCCAGCGGGCCGAGCAGCGGCAGCTCCTGCGCCTCGAGGACGGTGACCTCGACGCCGGCCGTGCGGGCGGCCGCCGCGACCTCGAGGCCGATCCAGCCGCCGCCCACCACGAGCAGCCGCCGCACCGACCCGATGGTCGCCTTGAGGGCGTCGGAGTCGGGCAGCCGCCGCAGGTAGTGCACGCGCGCGGCGTCGGCGCCGGGGATGTTCAGACGGCGCGGGCTGGAGCCGGTGGCCAGCAGCAGCTTCGCGTAGCCCACGGTGCCGCCGTCGTCCTGGACGACGGTGTGCGTGCGGGTGTCGATCTCGACCACCGTGGTGCCGAGCCGCAGGTCGACGTCGTGCTCGGTGTACCAGGCCTCGTCGTGGACGAACGCGCTGTCGCGTTCGGCGTTGCCGAGGAGGTAGTCCTTGGACAGCGGCGGGCGCTCATAGGGGCGGTCGGGCTCGTCGCCGATGAGCACCAGCGGGCCGTCGTAGCCCTGCTCGCGCAGTGCCTCGGCGCCCTTGGCCCCGGCGAGTCCGCCGCCGACGATGACGAATGGCTGCTCGGTCACCCCGCCACGCTACCGGTCGATCGCCGGCTTCCGCGTCCGCGGCGGAAACTCGCCGGACCTTGTCGGACCCGGCTGGTTCACTGCGGCCATGACGACTCTTCGTGACACCGCCGAGCTGTTCGGGTCGCTGCACCGGCCCGGGTCCCCGCTGCTGCTGCCGAACGCGTGGGATCCGCTCAGCGCCCGGCTGGTCGAGGCCGCCGGCGGGCCCGCGGTGGCCACCACCAGCGCCGGGGTGGCGTGGGCGCTCGGCACGGCCGACGGCGACCACATCGACCGCGACAGCGTGCTGGCGCTGACCCGCCGCGTGGTGGCGGCCGTGAGCGTGCCCGTCACCGCCGACGTCGAGAGCGGGTTCGGCGCCACGCCCGACGAGGTCGGCGTCACCGTCGACGGCGTGCTGGCCGCCGGCGCCGTCGGCGTCAACATCGAGGACGTGCACCCCGACGACCCGAGCGCGCTGCGCGACCCGGCCGAGCAGTCCGAGCGGCTGGCCGCCGCCCGCGCGGCCGCCGACGCCGCTGGCGTGCCGTTGTACGTCAACGCCCGGGTCGACACCTACCTGCGCTCCGTCGGCGCCCCTGACGGCCGGTTCGCCGACACCGTCGCGCGGGCGCGCGCCTACCTCGCGGCGGGCGCGTCGGGCATCTTCGTCCCCGGCGTCGTCGACGTGCCGACGGTCACCCGGCTGGCCGCGGAGATCGACGGCCCGCTCAACGTCCTGGCCGGCCCCGGCGCCCCGCCGGTCGCGGAGTTCGCGGCCGCCGGGGTGGCCCGGGTCAGCCTCGGCTCGTCCGTCGCCGCGGCGGCGTACGCGGTCGCCCGGCGTGCGGCGCGCGAGCTGTTCGACGACGGCACCTACGCCGAGCTGGAGGGCGGGCTCGCCTATGGCGACCTCAACGCGCTCATGTCGTGAGCAACCCTGCCTGGCGCCGGCACGTCGCACGTGCGGCCGGTTCATACGGTGCCGCCCGGCAGCTGCCTGCTGCGGACGAGGTAGTCGGCGATCTGGTGGAGTTTGGTGTTGGTGGTCTGGCTCGTGCGCACCAGCAGATCGAAGGCCTGGTCGCTGGTGAGCTGGTAGCGCTCCATCAAGATGCCCTTGGCCTGGCCGATGAGGTCGCGGCTGGCGACGGCGATGGTGAGGTTGGCGATGTTCTGGGCGTCGGCCATGGCGACGGCCGCGTGCGCGGCGAAGAGCAGCCCGATCTCCTCGGCGTCATCATCGGAGAACGCGCCGGACCGTTCGGAGTAGAGGTTGAGTGCACCCAGGTCGTCGCCGGTGACGAAGAGCTGGAACGACAACATGCTGTGCACGCCGAGCTCCACGGCGCGGGCGGCGAACCGCGGCCAGCGCGGTTCGGTGGCCAGATTCGACGAGCGCACCGTCTGCCGCTGGTAGAGCACGTCGACGCACGGCCCTTCGGCGAGCTCGATCTGCGCCTGGTCGACCTTCGCGACGATGTCGTCTGAGAAGACCGGTGTGCGCACGGTGGCGCGGCGTTCGATGACGGAGATGCCGGCGTACTGTGCGCCGGGGATGGTGTCCACGGCCGCGTGCACGATGCTGCGCAGCGTGTCGTCCACGCCGTGCTGCTCCTGCAGCTGCCGCGCCAGCTCGCCCATCCGCTGCGCAAGAGTGTCGATCACCCGGGATTCGGCGGGAGCCACCGCGCTGCGGCGCTGGTGCCCCCCGAGCTCTCGCCTGTCCATCGTCACCGCCCTCGCTGAACGCTTCCGACCTCAGGCACTTCCCCGAACCGCGCCACCGCAAACGGACGGGTGGGCAGGCGCGGGCGGCGCCGGATACGAGCCGGATCGGATTCGGCAGGCGTGGAAACGCGCCGAGAGGGCATCGGACCAGAGCAGGAGCGCCTGACAGCCTGGGATGTCAGGCACCCCAGGTCTCGGCCGTTGAGCCACCAGCGGCTGAGACCGCCCGCACCGCCGTGTTCGGCGCCGGCCGGCCGGAGGGGCGGCCGCCGCCGCCCCTCCGGCCGGGCCGATGACGCCGCGATCAGCGCCGGTACAGCTCCGGGTTGAGCGGGCTGGCCGCCAGCTGGCCCGGCTCGATCCCGGGCAGGGTGGCGGCGAGGTTGCCCACCTGGTGATGGTTGACCGGCTCGGCGGCGACCATGTCGGCGTCGATGTAGATGATGGTCATCACCCGGCGCGGCTCGGCGGCGACGTTGGGACCGGCGTGGTGGAACGTCCAGCCCAGATGGAAGCTGGCGTCGCCCAGGGCGAACGGCTCGTTGACCACTGGCAGCTGCTGCTCGGCCAGCGCCACCTGCAGGGCCGCCTCGGACTCGTCGCTGATCGGCAGGTCGCGGCCGAACTCGAACCGGTGGCTGCCCGCGGCGAACTCCAGCGGCCCCATCTCCAGCGGGGTGTCCTGCAGCGGCAGCCAGATCGTGCCGCACCGGTCGGTCGACAGCGGCCAGTAGTACTGGTCGGCGTGCCAGGGCGTGATGCCGCCGCCGGGCTCCTTGTACAGCGCCTGGTCGTGGTAGAGCCGCACGCCCGCGACGCCCAGGAGGTCCGCGGCGATCCTGGCCAACCGGCGCGAGAACACCAGCTCGCGCACGAGATCGCTGTGCCGCCACAGGTTGCCGACCTGCAGGAACGCCTTGTTGTACGTCGAGCGCTCCTCCATCGGCAGGTGCATGGTGTTCAGCTCGATCACCTTCGCGGTGATCTCCGGCTCGTAGTGGCGGACAACGTCGGGGTCGAGCACGCCGGGCAGGTGGACGAAGCCGTCGCGCTCGAACGCGGCGATCCGGTCCGGCGCGAGGTCGTAAGGGGTGTCCAGGGCGGTCGGCGACGTGGTGGTCATCGGTCCTCCAGGAAGCGGTGCGGTCTCGGCTGGGCGCCCACCTCCATGCTGGTGGCGCGTACCCAGCCGCCACCACGCCGCCGATGACGACTTCCGGTACTCTCGCGACCGCCGCGGCCGGCGCCAAGCCGCGATGACGCGCGCACCGTATCGTCGAGCTCATGCGGCCCGCCTTGGAACACGTCGGCACCACGGGCGGTCTGTCCTGGAAGCGGCACCTCTACCGCACGTCCCGGTTCCGGTTCAGCTGGCACTTCCATCCCGAGGTCGAGCTGACGCTGATCACCGCGGGCACCGGGACCCGGTACGCGGGCGACAGCATCGAGCCGTACGACCCCGGCCAGTTGACGCTGTTCGGCGCCGGCGTGCCGCACGCGTTCGTGTCGGCGGCGCCGGGCCACCACGAGGCCGTCGTGATCCACTTCCGGCCGGATTTCCTGGGCCCGGGGCTGTTCGACGTGCCGGAGTTCGCGGCGGTCGGTGCGCTGCTCGCCCGGGCCGGGCGCGGGCTGGAGCTGCCGGCGCCGGAGCCGGCCGTCCGCAGGCTCGTCGCGCTGACCGAGCGGAGCGGCGCCGACGGCACCCTCGGGCTGCTGGACGTGCTGGTCCGGCTGGCCGACGGCGCACCGGGGCGGCCGCTGGCCAGTCCGGGCTACCGGTCACCGGACCGTCCGGACGGCCGCCGCCGGATGGACGACGTGTTCGGTTTCCTGCACGCCGAGTACGGCGAGCCGATCACCCTCGGCGACGTCGCCGCCGTCGCCCACCTGTCGCCGGCCGCGTTCAGCCGGTTCTTCCGCCGCGCGACCGGCCGCACGTTCACCGCGTACCTCACCGAGCTGCGCGTCGGCGCCGCCTGCCGGCTGCTCACCGACAGCGATCGCGCGGTCTCCGACATCGCCGCGTCCTGCGGGTTCGCCAACCTCTCGAACTTCAACCGGCGCTTCCGCGAGCTCAAGGCGATGACGCCGCGCGAGTACCGCGCCCGCTTCGGCTGACGGCGGGTGACGGCCGGTGCCCGGCCCGGAGCATCGGAGATGTCACCGCCGGGTGGCACAGTGGGGGTGTGTACCGCGAGCGACCGTCCACCATCGCGCACGCGGTGGTCTGGTCCTCGACCGTGGCGGCGGCCGAGGAGCACCGGGTGCTGCCCGACGGCTGCCTCGACCTGCTGTGGTCAGGTGGCCGGCTGATGGTGGCCGGCCCCGACACCGTCGCGCACTTCGCCTCGTGGCGGCCGGGCACGCCGTTCGTCGGCCTCCGGTTCGGACCCGGGGTCGGCCCGCGGGTGCTCGGACTCCCGGCACACGAGCTGCGCGACCAGCGGGTGCCGCTGGACGCGCTGTGGCCGGGCGCCGACGTGCGCCGGCTGGGCGAGCGCCTGGCCGAGGCGCCCGACCCCGGCGCGCTGCTCGAAGGCATCGCCGAACGCCGGCTCGCCGACGCGCCGCCGGCCGACTCCGTCGTCGAGCGGGTGGCGTGGCGGCTGGGGCAGGGTGCCGCGGTCGGCGCCGTCGCCCGCGAGGTCGGGCTGAGCGCGCGGCAGCTGCACCGGCGCAGCCTCGACGCGTTCGGATACGGGCCGAAGACGCTGGCCCGCATCCTGCGCCTGAACCGGGCGCTCGAGCTGGGCCGTTCCGGCACCCCGGCGGCCGACGCCGCGTTCGCGGCCGGGTACGCCGATCAGGCGCACCTGTCGCGCGAGGTGCGCTCGCTGACCGGCGTCACGCTCACGACCCTGGTGGCGTGACACCCGGCAGGGCGGCGTAGAAGTCGACGCCGTGGCCGTCGGGGTCGAGCACCACGGCGTAGCGCTGCCCCCAGAACGCGTCCCACGGCTCCAGGTGGCTCTTGGCGCCGGCGGCGATCATCCGCTCGTAGGCGGCATCGACGCCGGCCGGGTCGCCACAGTCGAAGGCGAGGCTGCCGTGGCCGCCCGTGGCCGGCGTGAACCCGGGGTCGAACGCGGCGATCGTCTCGTGCGTGTCGAGCAGCAGCCGCACCCCCGGCGCGAGCGGGATCTCCGCGTGCGGAGCGGACTCCGCACCATCGGGGACCTCGAGGCCGAGCGCGCGGTAGAACTCCAGCGAGCGGGCCATATCGGCGACCGCGAATCCGATGGCGTTGAAACGTGGCTGTGTCATACCCGGGACGCTACGGGCCGCCGGCCGACCCCGTCTTGAAGGAATCGGACGCCGCTACGCTCGACGTCGTGGCGCACCCGCGGATGTACACCGACGACGACCCTTACCTCGCCGAGCTGCGCGCCGCCTGCCTGCGCTTCCCCGAGGCGGTCGAAATCGAGGCGTGGGGCCGGCCCACCTTCCGGGCGGGGAAGAAGATCTTCGCCGTCTTCGACGGCCACGACGGCCATCCGTTCGCACTCACCTTCAAGCCCGACCCGGCGGACCGTCCGGCGCTGCTGCAGGACCCGCGCTTCTACGTCCCGCCGTACTTCGGCCCCAGCGGCTGGCTGGCCCTCGACCTCACCGCGGCCGACGTCGACTGGGCCGAGGTCGGCGAGTTGCTGGACGGTTCGTACCGCCAGGTCGCGCTCCAGCGGATGCTCAAGGCGCTGGACGCCCGCTGACCCGGCCGGCGCGGCGGCGGGCGGTCAGCCGAGGGCGGGGACGAGGACCGCCGCGCCGGTGACGGCGTCGGCGGCGAGGTCGGTCAGCGCATGGCCGGCGCGGCCCAGCGGGTACGGCGTGGTGGTGACCCGCAGCCGGTGCTCGCCGGCGAAACGCAGGAACGCGCGGGCGTCGTCGCGGGTGTTGGCGGTGACGCTGCGCAGCTGCCGCTCCTGGAACAGGTGCCGCTGGTAGTGCAGCGGCGGCACGTCGGTGAGGTGGATGCCGGCGACGGCGAGTGTGCCGCCGCGGTCGAGCGCGGCCAGCGCGGTCGGCACGAGGTCGCCGACCGGCGCGAACAGGATGGCGGCGTCGAGCGGTTCGGGCGGCGGGTCGGCGGCGCCGCCGGCCGAGGCCGCGCCGAGCTCGAGTGCCAGGTGCTGCGCCGCCGGGCTGCGGGTGAACACGTGGACGGTCGCGCCCTGGGCCAGCGCGACCTGGGCGGCGAGGTGGGCGCTGGCGCCGAACCCGTAGACGCCGAGCCGGCCGCCGGGCGGAAGCTCGGCGCGGAGCACCGCGCGGTAGCCGATGATGCCGGCGCACAGCAGCGGCGCCAGCTCGACGTCGTCGTAGCCGGGCGGCAGCGGCAGCGCGTAGTCGGCGGGGACGGTGGCGTACTCGGCGTACCCGCCGTCGGCGTCCCAGCCGGTGTAGACCGAGGCCGGGCAGAGATTCTCCGCGCCCCGACGGCAGTAGGCGCAGGTTCCGTCGGTGCCGCGCAGCCAGGCGATGCCGACGCGGTCGCGTACGGCGAAGCCGCCGGCCGCCGTCACCACCTCGCCGACCACCTCGTGCCCGGGCACGACCCGCGGGCGGTGCACCGGCAGGTCGCCCTCGGCGACGTGCAGGTCGGTACGGCAGACACCGCAGGCCAGGACCCGCACCAGCAACTCGCCGGGGCCGGGCTCCGGGATCGGCTCGTCGACGAGGGTCAGCGGCCGGGTCGCCATCGGGCCGGGCGACGTGACCCGCCAGGCGCGCATCGCCGTCAGTCGAGCGTCAGCAGGTCATCGACGTCGATGGTCACCGGGAACGGCCGCTCGAGCGTGATGACCCCCGAGCCGCGGGCGACCTCCTTGTAGGCGCCGCCCACCAGCTCGTACGCCACGAACCGGCCGTCGTCGGCGGCCGCCGGGTCGACGATCCAGTACGCCGGGATGCCGGCCTCCTGGTAGTCGGCGACCTTGGCGATCCGGTCGGTACGCCGCGAACCCGGAGAGACGACCTCGACGACCAGTTCCGCATCCGCGGCGTGGAGACGCGCAAGCCCACGCTCTGACCGACCTGTCACCATGACGTCGGGTACCCGGACGGTCGGCCACGGACCCAGCCCGAGGAGCAGCTCGCTCTCGGGCAGGACCCGGTGCCCGGGCGGGCGTTGCCTGCGAAGCACGGCGACCAACGTGCCGATGATGTCCTGATGGTCCAACGCAGGCCATGGGCTCATGACCACGTTCCCGTCGACCAGTTCGTACCGCATACGCGGGTTGATGTCCTCGAGCGCACCCCACTCCTCGACGGTCACGAGGTGGTCGGGCACAACGATGGTCGTCATCTCAGCCTCCACCGATCGATGTTCTTCTGACCGTCGAGTCATACCGCCACGATACGCGGATCGGCACTTCACGCGGTTGCCCGAATCCGCCGGCCCGGTTGCCCGGGCCGGCGGATCCGCGCCTCAGGAACTTGCCCTGACGATCAATTCCCCAGGCCGACGTGGGATCCGGGCAGCAGGACCTCCGCCTTCGCCGGCAGGTGGTCCGACGCGTCGGTGGAGACCACCGCGGCGGTCCGCACGATCACGTCGCCGGACGTGAGGACGTAGTCGATGCGGGCGTTCGGGTCCTCGGCCGGGTAGGTGGCGCCGTCGCCGACGCCGGCGGCCTCCCAGGTGTCGACGAGGTCGTCGACCAGCGCCTGGATCTCCGGCGCCTCCGGCCGCGCGTTGAGGTCGCCGAGCAGCACGACCGACTCGTCCGGCTCGCCCATCAGCGCCTCGATCGCGGCGACCTGCTCCAGGCGCTCGTTGGCGTCGTTGTGCTGCAGGTGGGTGTTGTAGACCGTCACCCAGACGCCGCGCACGTTGATGCGGGCCCGCAGCAGCCCGCGCTGCTCGTGGCCCTCGTACTTGGGCAGGAACGTGTTGTCCCACTCGCGGATCGGCCGTTCGCTCAGGATGGCGGTGCCGTACTGCCGCCGCGGCTGCCCCGGCTGCAGCGGGTCCTCGTCGAGGTTGGCGCCGTAGACGACGTGCATGTCCAGCTCCTCGGCGAGCCAGGCGGCCTGGTCGACGAAGTCGCTGCGCTCGCCCCAGTGCCGGTCGACCTCCTGCAGGCCGACGACGTCGACACCCTCGGTCTTGATGACGTCGGCAACACGCTGCGGGTTCAGCACGTTGTCGGTGCCGACTCCGTGGTGGATGTTGAAGCTCATGACGGTGAGCGGCCGGTCGCGGGGCGACGGGTCGGCCGACGCAGCGGGCAGAGCGGTCGCGGCCATCAGGCCCAAGACTGCCAGAGCCGCGGGCACGGCGATACGGAGAATGCGCATGGAGGGTCCCTTCGACGACACGGCATCCGTGCCGTCGAGCCTTCCCGCCGCTGATGACTTCTAGACAAACCTGCCGCAAACGGTCAGTCGAGCAACCCGTCGATCGGCTCGCCGGAGCGCACCTGCCAGGCCGGCACCCGCAGCACCCGGGTCACCGGCGGCAGCCCCGACTCCGGCACCAGTCCGGTGAGCAGCCGGCGCCGGCGCAGCAGCAGCCGCAGGTGCCGGGCGGCGTCGGCGTCCTCACCCGGCCAGCCACGGTCCAGCAGCACGGCGGTGCTGCCCGACGGCGTCCGCACCAGCACGTCGACGCGGTAGCCGTCGACGACGGCGTTCGGCTCGACCTCCGTGTGCCCGGCGTCGGCCAGGCGCCGGCACAACAACTCGATCAGCGGGTCGGTGAAGACGGCGGACTCCAGCGGCTCCGGCGGGTTGGGCCGGACGTGGAAGGAGCGGACCGCGGACATCCTGGCCAGCAGCGCCGGCAGCCCGGCCCGCCGCGACCAGAAGCCGTGCTGCCCGACGGTGACGACGTGCGCGCGGGTGCGGCCGAGCGCCGCACTCCACAGCGCCGTCTGGCCCTGCGCCCAGCGAACCGTCTGCTCCGGCATCCCGTCACCGGCGACCAGCGACAGCACGACGGCATCGCAGTCGGCCGGGTCGCCGTCGGCGACGCAGGCCACGGGTACCGGCTCGAACCGGAACAACGACCGCAGCTCCTCGGCCTGGGCCCGGAACGGGGTGGCGACGGCGATCGTGGCGCCGTCCGGGAGCTGGTCGCGCAGCTCCTTGACCGCCCACACGACGCGGTCGATCTCGGCCTGGTTGCGCCAGGACCCGCCGTTGGAGCCGCGTTCGGGCGTGCCGGTGACGTCCTCCCAGAGCAGCAGCGTCGCGTCGCCCGTCTCGGCGTCGTGCGCCCGGGGCAGCGAGCCGACGTCGGTGACCACCGTCAGCCGGCCCTCGTAGAAGTGCTCGTCGACGATGCGGGCGATGCCCGGGTGCGCGCCGTCGTGCTCGTCGAGCAGCAGCGGCTCCTCGACGTTCGGCAGTGCGGCGTCGAAGACGGAGTCGCCGCGGAACGACAGCCGCCGCTCGGCGAGGAAACCGGCGCTCAGCCCCGCGCCGCGGCGCGCACGGCGCAGCCGGTGGTCGCTGAGGGCGGGCGGGCGCAGCCGCTGTCGCGGGTCGCCGACGATCAGCGCGCGGCGGCCGCGGAACAGCAGCGGCAACGCGGCGGCGACCGGGCAGTGGTGCGCGTCGTCGATGACCACCAGGTCGAACATGCCGGGCTCGAGCGCCAGCTGCCCGGCGTCCTGCGGGGTGACGGCCCAGCCGCCGAGGTGGCTGAGCAGCTCCCGGTGGCTGGCCCGCCGGTTCCGGCCGCCCGGCTCCAGCGCGATGCGGCGCGCCTCGAGCCGCTCGCGCGCGGTGCCGGTCTGCTCCGCGACGACGACGGCGAGCAGCTCCGCGGACAGCTCGGCCACCCGCGCGGACAGCTCACGGCCCTCGAGGTCCAGGGCGTCGTCGCTGACGGCGAGCACCTCGCGCCGGTCCTCGCGCAGCCGCTCCTCGGCCCGCGCGAACAGCAGCAGCGAGTCGTACGCGACCGGGTCGAGCAGCGGCTCGCGGGCGGCGTCGGCGTCCGCTCCGGCATCGGCGATGGCCCGCACGAACGCCAGCACCAGGTTGCGCCGGCGCAGCCCGCCCATCAGATGGGTCTCGGTGAGCGTCCGTGCCCGGTCGATCCAGTCGGCCAGCCCGGCGTCGTCGCCGCGCCACGCGGCGGCCAGCACGTCGACCGGCACGCCCAGCCGCTCGGCCGCGGCGGCCCGGGCGGCGGTGGTCTTGCGCAGCAGCGTCTCGAGGTCGTTGCGCTCGGCCAGCCGGTCGCGCCAGGCCCGGACCTGCGCCTGGGCGGCGGCCAGGTCGGCGGCGACGGCGCCGCGGGTGCGGCCGCGTGACTCGTCCTTGATCGAGCGGAGCAGCTCGCGGACGATCTGCTTCTCCTCGGCCCGGGCCTGCGCGTCGCCGGTCTTGATGAGCAGGCCGGTGGCGAGCGTGCCGCACCGGTCGGCCAGCCGCTGCAGGGCGGCGTCGTCGGCCGAGGCGACCAGCACCTTCTGCCCGGCGGCGACGGCGGTGGCGACGACGTCCACGATCAGGTCGTCCTTGCCCGTGCCGGGCGGCGCCGTGACGACGGTGAGCGGCCGCGACATGGCCGCGGTGAGCACCGCCTCCTGGCTCTCGTTCAGCTCGACCGGGAACACCGGTGCGACGGCCGAGCGGGTCGTCGTGCGCAGCCCGACGGGCTTGCCGAGGAACTCCAGCGCCGTGCCGGGCACGTCGGCGAGCCGCTCCCCCAGCTCGGCCAGCTCGGCGGAGACCGCCTGCTGGGCGGCCCGCTCGGACTCGACGTACAGGACGCAGGCGGTGTTGTGCACACCGGTGCGGTTGGCGGTCTTCTGGTCGACGGCGCGCAGTGCCGCGGGGTCGAGAGGGCTCAGCTCCTCCAGGCCGAGCCGCTTCAGCAGCTGCCGGATGGCCACCAGCAGCTGCCCGCGGTCGCCGGGCTTCCAGCTCTGCCGCCAGGCCGCCAGCACACTGGCCGCCTCCTGGTCGTCCAGGCAGGCCTGCAGGATGCCGGCGTGCGGCAGCACCGGCCCGACGGGCCGCAGGGCGGCGGCGCCGCGGGCGTCGACGGTGACCTCGGCCCGGCGGACCAGCAGCGGCGCGACGGTGGATGGTGCCAGCGGGTCGCCCGAGTGCCGCCGGCCGGCGCCGGCCAGCGTGACGACCGGGTACCCGTACCAGACGTCGCGCTCCTTCCAGTCGAAGGTGTCGACGCCGTCCGGCGCGAGCGTCGTCGCCTCGGCGCCGCTGATCAGCACCTCGGCGCCGTCGGTCATGGGGAACCAGTCGGCGGCCTCCGAGCCACGCACCGGCAGCGCCTCCGGCGACGGCGCCTCGGCCAGGCACGCGCGGTAGTAGGCGATGACCTCGCGCCAGCCGGGGTCGGCGACCTGGTCGCCGTGGTCGCCGCCCGCGGCCGCGCCACCGCCGGCCGCGTCCGCGCCGCCCGGTGTGGCGACGGCGAC
>NZ_QUAL01000064.1 GCF_003579925.1 Jiangella rhizosphaerae
GGCCAGCGGCCGGCGCGCCCGGCGCAGCGCCAGCGCCAGCGCCGCGACGAGCACTGCTGCGACGGCGCCGGCGGCGACCGTCAGGCCGCGCAGCGCCACCACCTGAGCGGGACCGTAGGCGCCGGACAGCCCGAGCACCTGCGGCCACACGACGAGCACCGCCACCAGAGCGGCGGCCGCCGTCGACCCGGCGAGCCACGCCCGGTGGCGCGGGCTCACGCCGAGACGGTGTCCAGCGCGAGCTCGACCATCTCCGCGAACGTCCGCTCGCGCTCCTCGGCCGACGTCTCCTCGCCGGTGACGAGGTTGTCGCTCACCGTGCAGACCGCCATGGCCCGCGCGCCGAACTTCGCCGCGAGCGTGTAGAGGGCGGCCGCCTCCATCTCGACGGCCATGACGCCGTACTGCGTCAGGCGGTCCCGCAGCTCGGGGCGGTCGTGGTAGAAGACGTCGGTGCTGAACAGCTGCCCGACGTGGTAGCGGGCGCCCGCGGCCTCGGCCTTCTCGACGTAGGCCCTGACCAGCGAGAAGTCGGCCGTCGGGGCGTAGTGGAAGCCCTCGAAGCGCAGCGCGTTCATCGACGAGTCGGTGGCCGCGGAGATGCCGATGACGAGGTCGCGGATGGCGACGTCGGCCAGCAGTCCGCCGCACGACCCGACCCGGACCAGCGTCTTCGCGCCGTACTCGGCGAGCAGCTCGTGCACGTAGATGGAGATGGACGGCTGGCCCATGCCGGTGCCCTGCACCGAGACGCGCTCGCCCCGGTACGTGCCGGTGAAGCCGAGCATGTTGCGTACCTGCGAGTAGCAGCTGACGTCGTCGAGGTACGTCTTGGCGATCCACTCGGCACGGAGCGGATCGCCGGGCAGCAGGACGGTCTCGGCGATCTCGCCGGACGCGGCGGCAATGTGGGTGCTCACGAGTGCACACGGTATCCGGCGTAGGGTCGTGGGTCGTGCACGAGGCCTACGTCTTGCCCGGACCCCTTGCCCTGTCGCGCTCCACCGTCGACCGCGCCGCCGACCGCCGCACCGACGCCGCCTGGCTGGACTCGCTGTGGGCCGACGGCGCCACGCGGGTGCTGCTGGTCGGCGACGGCACGGTGCCGGTCGACGACGAGGCGCTGCGGTTCGTCACCACGGCCGACGCGCCCGACGGCGAGCGCCTCCTGCTCGGTCTCGACGACGACGGCGTCGCCTACGTCGCGGTCCATGTGGAGGGGAAGCCCGACGGAGGCGCGACGCTGCGCGAGGTGGGCGCCGTGCTCGGCGACCGCGACGCCGGCCTGGCCGTGCATGCGATCGCGCTGGCCAACTGGCACGCCACCCACCGGTTCTGCCCGCGCTGCGGCGCCCGCACCCGGTCGGAGCAGGGCGGGCACGTCCGGGTCTGCGAGGCCGAGGGGTCGCAGCACTTCCCACGCACCGATCCCGCGGTCATCGTCCTGGTGGTCGACGAGAAGGAGCGCTGCCTGCTGGGCCGGTCCGCGGCGTGGCCGGGGCACCGCTTCTCGACGCTGGCCGGCTTCGTCGAGCCGGGCGAGACGCCGGAGCACGCCGTGGTCCGCGAGCTCTACGAGGAGGTCGGCGTGCGGGTGACGTCGTGCCGCTACGCGGGCGCGCAGCCGTGGCCGTTCCCGTCCAGCCTGATGCTCGGCTACTACGCGACGGCGGCCGGTGAGGACCCGGTGCCCGACGGCGACGAGATCGCCGAGGCCCGCTGGTTCAGCCGCGACGAGCTGACCACGGCCATGGAGAGCGGCGACGTCCTCCCGCCCAGCGGCATCTCGATCGCCCGGAAGCTGGTCGAGGGCTGGTACGGCGGGCCGCTGCCGGTCGAGGTCAGCTGGCGGTAGCGGTCAGCTTCGCCTTGACCTGCGACGGGCTCGGGTTGGTCAGCGAGCTGCCGTCGGCGAACACCAGTGTCGGGACGACCGCGTTGCCGCCGTTGAGGCTCATGACGAGGTCGGCGGACTTCGGGTCGGCCTCGATGTCGACCTCGTGGAACGTGATGCCCTCGCGGTTCAGCGCGGACTTGAGCCGACGGCAGTAGCCGCACCACGTGGTGCTGTACATGGTGAACTGCGACATCGACTCTCCTGCTCCTCGAGATGTACTTGTCATGTCAGCTACTTCAACACGGCCGCCCGCCCGGATTGTTCCTTAGGTCGCGGGGCTCTCGCACCGGGGTCGCGTCCTGTCGGTGGCGGCTGCGAGGATGGGGCGATGCGCGCACCCGACGTCCTCGCCGGCCTCGATCCCGAGCAGCGCGCGGTCGCCACGGCGCTCAGCGGGCCGGTGTGCGTCATCGCCGGTGCGGGCACCGGCAAGACCCGCGCCATCACCCACCGCATCGCCCACGGCGTGCACACCGGCGCCTTCGACCCACGCCGCACCCTCGCCGTCACGTTCACCACGCGCGCGGCGGGCGAGATGCGCGGGCGCCTGCGCGGGCTCGGAGCCGAGGGGGTCCAGGCCCGAACGTTCCACTCCGCGGCGCTGCGCCAGGCCCGGTACTTCTGGCCGCAGATCACCGGCTCCGAGCTGCCCGAGATCAGCCAGAGCAAACTGCCCATCGTCGGCTCGGCCGCGTCGCGCTGCCGGGTGCCCACCGACCGCACGGTGCTGCGCGACCTCGCGTCCGAGATCGAGTGGGCCAAGGTCAGCAACGTCCTGCCCGAGGCCTACGTCGCGGCGGCCGAGGCGGCACACCGCGACGTCGGCGGCGTCGACCCCGAGTCCGTCGCCCGGGTCTACGCCGCCTACGAAGACCTCAAGACCGACCGCAACGTCCTCGACATGGAGGACATCCTGCTGGCCGCCGTGGGGCTGCTGTCCGGGCACCCGGGCGTCGCCGAGGCGGTCCGCTCGCAGTACCACCACTTCGTCGTCGACGAGTACCAGGACGTCTCGCCGGTCCAGCAGAAGCTGCTCGACCTCTGGCTGGGCGAGCGCACCGACGTCTGCGTGGTCGGCGACCCCGCGCAGACCATCTACTCCTTCGCCGGCGCCCAGCCCGACTACCTCATCCGCTTTCCGCAGCGCTTCCCCGGCGCGACCGTCGTGCGGCTGTTCCGCGACTACCGTTCCACCCCCGAGGTGGTCGGCGTCGCCAACGCCGTGCTGCGCGGCGCCCGCGACGCGCACGCCGGCGTCGTCCTCGAGGCGCAGCGTCCGCCCGGCCCGAAGCCGGTCTTCGTCGAGCACGCCGACGAGCTCGCCGAGGCCGCGTGGGTGGCCGACCAGATCGGCAAGCTGGTCGCCAACGGCACACCGCAACGCGAGATCGCCGTGCTGTTCCGGGTCAACGCGCAGTCCGAGGCGTACGAGCAGGCGCTGGCCGACGCCGGCGTCGCCTACGTCGTCCGCGGCGCCGAGCGGTTCTTCGACCGCGGCGAGGTGCGCCAGGCGGCCATGTTGCTGCGTGCCGCCGTCCGCACGGCCGACGGCGCGCCCGACGCCCCCGACGCCGCGGCGGCCACGGCCGCCGTCCTCTCCTCGGCGGGCTGGTCGCCCACGCCGCCCGCCGGCGGC
>NZ_QUAL01000074.1 GCF_003579925.1 Jiangella rhizosphaerae
CAGCACGCGCGGCGCGCCGCCGGCTGCCGCCCGGTCGCCGGCCGCCGCGGATTCGAGCGTGTCGGTGCCCGCCCATAGGGTGGGAGCCCTCCCGGCCGGGCGGGGTGTCACGTCGGCCGGCACCGTGGCGGTCGCGGCGGGTGCCGTCGCCGTCCGCCCGCGGGCCCGCCGGGTCAACGTCGCGTTCCCGGTGCCGTAGCCGACCAGAACCGCACCCGACTCCGCCTCGGGCGCGGCGACCTCGGGCGCGGCGACGGTGATGAGCGGCGCGCCCACCTCGATCGTCGTGCCCGGCGCGCCGTGCAGCTGCGTCACCCGTCCGGCGTGCGGGCAGGGCACCTCGACCGTCGCCTTCGCCGTCTCCACGTCGACCACCACGTCGTCGACGCCGACGACATCGCCGACCGCGACGCGCCAGGCGACGATCTCGGCCTCGGTCAGCCCCTCGCCGAGGTCGGGCAGCCGGAACGTCCGCTCCTCGCCAGGGATCGGGTAGTCCGTCATCGTGAACCAGCCAGGAACCGCGGGTCGGGCGCGTCGTCCCACTGCAGCCGGTCGACCGTGTCGAGGACGCGGTCGACGCCGGGCAGGTGGTACTTCTCCAGCACCGGCGGCGGATACGGCACGTCCCAGCCGGTGACCCGGAGCACGGGCGCCCACAGCGAGTGGAAGCAGCGTTCCTGCACGCGCGCGACGATCTCCGCGGACACGCCGGCGAACCCCGCCGCCTCCGCGACCACGACGCAGCGGCCGGTCTTGCGCACCGACGCCGCCACCGTCTCGTCGTCGAACGGCACCAGCGTCCGCAGGTCGACGACCTCGAGCGACCGCCCCTCGGCCGCCGCCGCCGAGGCGGCCTCCAACGCCACCGGCACCGCCGGCCCGTACGCCACCAGCGTCGCGTCCGACCCCTCGCGCCGCACCACCGCGGTCCCGAACGGCTCGGTCGTCACCGGCAGCGCGACCTCGTCCTTGGCCCAGTAGAGCTTCTTGGCCTCCATGAACACGACCGGGTCGGGGTCGGCGACGGCCTCGCGCAGCAGCGAGTAGGCATCGGCGACGGTGGCCGGCGTGACGACCTTGAGGCCGGGCGTGTGCGCGTAGTACGCCTCGGAGGAGTCCGAGTGGTGCTCCACGCCGCCGATGCCGCCGGCGTACGGCACCCGGATCACCATCGGCAGGCCGACGGCGCCGCGGGTGCGGTTGCGCATCTTCGCGACGTGCGAGGCGATCTGCTCGAACGCCGGGTAGGCGAACGCGTCGAACTGCATCTCGACCACGGGACGGAAGCCGTTCATCGCCATGCCGACCGCCATGCCGACGATGCCGCTCTCGGCCAGCGGGGTGTCGAAGCACCGGTCGTCGCCGAACTCCGCGGCCAGCCCGTCGGTGACCCGGAAGACGCCGCCCAGCGCGCCGACGTCCTCACCGAACATCAGGACGGTGTCGTCCTCGCGCATCGCGTCGCGCAGCGCGGCGTTGAGGGCCTTGCCCAGGGTCACCGTCATCGGGCGAGCTCCTCGGCCAGCCAGCCGGCCTGCTCGCGCAGCTGCGGCGTCGGCTCGGCGTAGACGTGGGCGAACAGGTCGGCGGGGTCGCCGGTCGCCTCCTCGGAGAGCCGCTCGCGCACCTGCGTGGCGAACTCCTCCGCCGCCGACCGCGCAGCTGCGACGTCGTCGTCGCTCAGCTCGCCGCGTGAGCGCAGGTGCGCCTCCAGGCGGGCGATCGGGTCGCGCCGCTTCCACGCCTCGACCTCGTCGTGGTCGCGGTAGCGGGCGTCGTCGTCGGCGTTGGTGTGCGGCTCGACGCGGTACGTGTGCGCCTCGACGAGCACCGGCCCGCCGCCCGCGCGGGCGGACTCGACGGCGTCGGTGAGCACCGCCAGCATGGCGAGCGGGTCGTTGCCGTCGACACGCTCGCTCCGCACGCCGTAGCCGACACCCTTGTGCGCCAGTGACGGCGCCGCCGTCTGCCGCGACAGCGGGACCGAGATCGCGTAGCCGTTGTTCTGGACCAGGAACACGACCGGCGCGTGGAAGACGGCGGCGAAGTTCAGCGCCTCGTGGAAGTCGCCCTCGCTGGTGCCGCCGTCGCCGATCAACACCAGCGCGACGGTGTCCTCGCCCCGCCGGCGTGCGGCATGAGCGACGCCGACGGCGTGCGGCGCGTGCGTCGCGAGCGGCGTGCACTGCGGCGCCGTGCGCGTGGCCATGGGGTCGTAGCCGCAGTGCCAGCTCCCGCGCAGCAGCGTGAGCGCCTCGACCGGGTCGATGCCGCGGGCGATCAGCGCCATCGTGTCGCGGTAGGTCGGGAACAGCCAGTCCGTCTCGCGCAGCGCCAGGACGGCGCCGATCTCGCCCGCCTCCTGACCGCGGCTGGACGGGTAGACGGCGAGGCGCCCCTGCTTGGTCAGCGCCGTCGCCTGGGCGTCGAACCGGCGGCCGAGCACCATGGCGTCGTATGCGCGGCGCAGCAGCTCCGTCGACGGCCGCTCGTAGCGTCCGTGGGCGTCGCCGGGCGCGGGACCGCCGTCGTCGTCGAGGAACCGCACCGGCTCGGCGGACGGCAGCAGGCCGGCGTCGGCCGGCGGCGCGGACGCGCTCGTGGCGGTGGGCATCCGGTGCTCGGCCTGCGTGGTCATGGCTCAGTCACCTCTGTCGGCAGGCGGGACGCTCTATCCCCGAATACTGCGCCTGGTGAGATGCTCATCTCTACAATCGGCCGAAATCGGTGACAACTGGCAGAGCGGAGCGGCCATGAGCGACCAGATGTCTCAGAGTGACCGGGGTCACACCTGGAATACCGGCCGTTCGTCTGCCCGCGAGCTCGACGACGTCGACCGCCGCATCCTCGCCGAGCTGGTCGAGCAGGGCCGGCTGTCCATCCGCCAGCTCGCCGAACGGGTGCACGTGTCGCGGGCCAACGCCTACGCGCGGGTTGACCGG
This sequence comes from Jiangella rhizosphaerae, assembly GCF_003579925.1. Taxonomy (GTDB): domain Bacteria; phylum Actinomycetota; class Actinomycetes; order Jiangellales; family Jiangellaceae; genus Jiangella; species Jiangella rhizosphaerae. The sequence goes on from NZ_QUAL01000074.1 coordinate 2,946, forward strand.
CTGCTCGCCGACGGCGTCATCACCGGGTTCTCCGCACAGGTCAACCCGGAGCGCGCCGGGCTGTCGACCAGCGCCTACGTCATGCTGTCGATCCAGCAGAACGCCTGGCGGGAGGTGTCCGCGGCGCTCGGGTCGCTGCCCTACGTCGAGCACTTCGCGCTGGTCGGCGGCGACTTCGACGTGCTCGCGCTGGTCCGCGCGCCCAACAACAGCGAGCTGCGCCACGTCGTCCTCGAACACATCCAGGACGTCCCCGGCGTGCTGAGCACCCGCACCTGGCTGGTGTTCGACGAGCACCTCGGCCAGGGGTCGCGCTGGGCCTGACGCTCGCCCAGTAGGCTCCCACCCATGGCCAAGTGGGAGTACGCGACGGCACCCGTGCTGGTGCACGCGACCAAGCAGATCCTGGACAACTGGGGCGAGGACGGCTGGGAGCTGGTCCAGATCGTCCCCGGCATGAACCCCGAGAACGTGGTGGCGTACTTCAAGCGGGAGAAGCCCGAATGACCAGCACCCCGGAGGAGCGGCTGGCCGAGCTCGGGCTGAGCCTGCCCGACGTCGTCAAGCCGGTCGCGGCGTACGTGCCGGCCGTGCGCAGCGGCTCGTTCGTGTTCACCTCCGGCCAGGTGCCCGTGCGCGACGGCGAGCTGATCCACAAGGGCAAGGTCGGCGCCGAGGTCACGCCCGAGCAGGCCTACGAGTGCGCGCAGCAGTGCGCCCTCAACGCGCTGGCGGCCATCCGGGCCGAGGTGGGCGATCTGTCCGCCGTCACCCGCGTCGTGAAGGTGCTCGGCTTCGTCGCGTCGACGGCCGACTTCACCGGCCAGCCGCAGGTGGTCAACGGCGCCAGCGACCTGCTCGGCAAGGTCTTCGGCGACCTCGGCCAGCACGCGCGCAGCGCGGTCGGCCTGACGGTGCTGCCGCTGGACGCGCCGGTCGAGGTCGAGATGATCGTCGAGGTCGGCTGACGGGTCCTCGGGTGGTGGACGGCGGACGGCGGGCGCTGCCCGCTCCGATCGCGGAGCGGGCCCGGGCGTTCGCCGCCGGTGGCCTGCCGGTCGTCCCGGCCGTGCCCGCCTCCACGGTCGGGCTGCTGCGCGACGGGCCCGGCGGTGTCGAGGTGTACGTGCACGTACGGCACCTCGGCATGGCCTTCGGTGGCATGCTGGCCTTCCCGGGCGGGAAGGTCGACCCGGTCGACGGCCCCGACCCCGCCGAGGCGTTCGTCCGCGCCGCGATCCGCGAGACGCTCGAGGAGACCGGCGTCCTGCTGACGCCCGCCGACCTCGTGCCGTGGGCGCACTGGATCACGCCGCGGTTCGAGGCGCGCCGCTACGACACCTGGTTCTACCTGGCGGCGCTGCCGGACGGCCAGGAGCCGGCCGACGTCTCCGGCGAGGCGTCGGAGGTGGGCTGGGTGCGGCCGGCGGACGCGCTGGCCCGGGCCGACGCCGGCGAGTGGGTCCTGCTGCCGCCGACGGCGGTGCTGCTGACCTCGCTCACCGCCGTCGCGACGGTGGCGGACGCGCTCGGCGCGGGCGTCGGCCGCCGCATCGACACCGTCCTGCCCGGCTGGCTCGACGACGGCGCGCAGGTGTGGAGCCTGCTGCCCGGTGACCCGGACTACCCCGGCGACGACCCAGGAGACGACCGGTGAGCGAACCGACGCTGCCCGACTGGTGCCGGCGGGTCCGGGCGGACAACCCGGGCCCGATGACGCTGGACGGCACCAACACCTACGTGCTGCTCACCGGCGATGGCACCGTCGTCATCGATCCCGGGCCGTGGCTCGAGGAGCATATCGACGCCGTGCTGTCGCTGGGATCGGTCTCGCTCGCGCTGGTCACCCACCACCACGCCGACCACTGTGGCGGCATCGAGCTGTTCCGCGACCTGACCGGCGGCGCGCCGGTGCTGGCCCGCGACCCGGCCGCCAGTGGTGCCGACGCGGAGCTGCCGGCGCACGGGCAGCGGCTCGACGGCCTCGGTCTCACCGTGCTGGACACGCCCGGCCACACGGCCGACTCGGTCTCCTTCGTGGCCGACGACGGCGAGACAGTGCTGCTGTTCAGCGGCGACACCGTCCTGGGCCGCGGCACCACGATCGTGTCGCACCCCGACGGCGACCTCGGCGACTACCTCGCGTCGCTGGCGCTGCTGCGCACGGCGGTGCCCGAGGACGCCGTGCTCGCGCCGGGCCACGGGCCGCTGCGGTCGCGCGCCGTCGCCGTCGTCGACGAGTACGTCGCGCATCGGCAGCAGCGCATCGATCAGGTACTAGCGGCGCTCGACGGCGGCGCCCGGTCCGCCCGCGACGTCGTCGAGGTGGTCTACGCCGACGTCGACCGCGCGCTCTGGCCGGCCGCCGAGCGCACCGTCGAGGCCACGCTCGCCTACCTGCGCACGGCCGGCCGCGGATCAGGCTCCTAGCCGCGACGTGTCGAACACGAGCTGGTTCGCCGTGATGCGGCCGCCGGCGACGACGTAGCGGTCGGCCGCGCGAATCGTCCCGAAGGGCGTGGTGGCCATGTCGTACATCACCAGGGCCTGCGTCGCGTCGCCCACGGCGGCGATCACCTGGACGCCGTCGACGAGCGCGGCGAACTCGCCCACGGCCGCCAGATACGCCGGCGCGCCCGACTACGACACGCGCGGGCTCTCGAAGGTGACGTCGTCGGCCACGAAGGTCGCGGCGAGGTCCAGGTCGCGGCGGGCGAACGCCTCGATGAAGGCGAGCGCGACGTCGACTGGTGTGGTCACGGGGTCCTCCTGGTCCAATACTGCTCTCAGAAGGACGGATCCGCGGCGCCGCCGGAACTCATCGGCCCGGCGGCCGCTACGGCGTCAGCGGGCGCGGCGGCGCAGGCGGTCGACGTCGAGGACGACGACTGAGCGCTGCTCGAGCCGCAGCCAGCCGCGCGACACGAAGTCGGCCAGCGCCTTGTTCACCGTCTCGCGCGACGCGCCGACGAGCTGGGCCAGCTCTTCCTGCGTGAGGTCGTGGACGACCCGCATGCCCTCTTCGGACGGCACGCCGAACCGCGTCGAGAGGTCCAGCAGCTGCTTGGCCACCCGGCCCGGCACGTCGGAGAAGACGAGGTCGGTCTGGATGTCGTTGGACCGGCGCAGCCGCGACGCCAGCTGCAGCAGCAGCCCGCGAGCCACCTCGGGCCGCCCCGTCAGCCAGGGCGTGAGGTCGGCGTGGCTGAGGCTCCACAGCGTGGTGTCGGTGACCGCCGTGGCCGTGGCCGAGCGGGGACCGGGGTCGAACAGCGACAGCTCGCCGAACATCTGCCCGGGGCCGAGCAGCGCCAGCAGGTTCTCGCGGCCGTCGGGCGCGGTGCGGCCGAGCTTGATCTTGCCCTCGGTGACGACGTAGACGCGATCGCCCTCGTCGCCCTCGCGGAAGAGGGTCTCGCCGCGGCTCAGGTGCACCTCGGTCATCGACGCGCGCAGTGCGCCGGCGGCCTCGTCGTCGAGTTCGCGGAACAGAAGTGCGCTCCGTAGAGCGTCGTCAGCCACTGCCAGGTCCTCCTTGCCGTCGAGCCACGCGCGGTCAACGGTCTGGTGTTTCGCGTCACGTCGGCCGCAACCTATTGTGCCGTGCGGCCATCATGGCCGACCATTCGCCCCTGCAACCCGTATTCGACGGACAAACGCCGGTGGGCGGGTCGGATCTTCCGGGACGGGGGCCTGTCGGTCCGGGAACGTAGAGTGAAGTGGTGTCGATGGTCGCTACCGAGTCCAAGCTCGCCCTCACGCGCCGGGCCCGCAAGATCAACCGTGAGCTCGACGCCACGTACCCCGACGCCCACTGCGAGCTCGACTTCACCACCCCGTTCGAGCTGCTGATCGCGACGGTGCTGTCCGCTCAGACCACCGACGTCCGCGTCAACGGCGTCACGCCCACGCTGTTCGCCCGCTACCCCGACGCCGTCGCGCTCGCGGCCGCCGAACGCGAGGACGTCGAGAAGATCATTCAGCCCACCGGGTTCTTCCGGGCCAAGACGCAGTCGATCCTCGGACTGTCGCAGGCGCTGGTCGAGCGGTTCGGCGGCGAGGTCCCGGGCCGGTTGAAGGATCTCGTCACCCTGCCCGGCGTCGGCCGCAAGACCGCCAACGTCGTGCTCGGCAACGCCTTCGGCGTCCCCGGCATCACCGTCGACACCCACTTCGGGCGGCTGGTGCGCCGGTTCGGCTGGACCAGCGAGACCGACCCCGACAAGGTCGAGCTCGAGGTCGGCGCGCTGTTCCCCAAGAGCGAGTGGACCATGCTGTCGCACCGGGTCATCTGGCACGGACGGCGCCGCTGTCACGCCCGTCGGCCGGCCTGCGGCGCGTGTCCGCTGGCGCGGCTGTGCCCGTCCTACGGTGAGGGCCCCACCGACCCCAAGGTGGCCGCCAAGCTGGTGCGCGAAGGGCCGCGTGCATGACGACGGCCGACGCCGCCGGTGGTCCGCCCGCATGGCTGCGGCGCATCGCCGACGCCGCCGCCGGCGCGTGGGCCGAGCAGGCCGGCCGGTGGTCGGCGCCTGACGACACCGCGCGCGAATCGGCCGTCCTGCTGCTGTTCGGCGAGACCGACGGCCGGCCCGACGTCCTGCTCATCGAACGGGCGGCCGGCCTGCGCAGCCACGCCGGGCAGGCGGCGTTCCCCGGCGGCGGCGCCGACCCCGGCGACGACGGCCCGGTCGGCACCGCGTTGCGCGAGTGCGCCGAGGAGACCGGCGTCGACCCCGCCGGCGTCGAGGTCATCGCCACGCTGCCGCCGATGTGGATCTCGGTCTCGAACTACTCGGTCACGCCCGTGCTGGCGTGGTGGCGCGAACCATGCGAGGTGCGGGTCGTCGACCCCGCCGAGGTCGCGTCCGTGCACCGGGTGCCGGTCAGTGAGCTCACCGACCCCGCCAACCGGTTGCTGCTGCGCTACCCGTCCGGGCACACGGGACCGGCCTTCCGCGCCAGCGGACTGCTCATCTGGGGGTTCACCGCCGGCGTGCTGTCCGCGTTGTTCGATGCGGCCGGAATCGCGCAGCCGTGGGATCGTACTCTCGTCGAGCCGCTGCCAACGGGGCCGGCTCTTGGCGGTGAAGGTCGAGGTGGGTCGTGACGCTGGGCTTGAACGCCGTCGACCTCATCATCATCATCCTGGCGGTCGTCGTCGGCTACACCGGCTGGACCCACGGTTTCGTCGTCGGCCTCCTGTCCTTCGTCGGGTTCGTCGGCGGCGCGGTCGCCGGGCTGCTGCTGGTGCCGCTGGTCCTGGGCAGTTTCGACCCCGGGCTCGGGGTGTCCGTGCTGGCCGTCCTGCTGGTGCTCGGCGTCGCCTCCATCGGGCAGGGCGTGCTGGCCTGGGCCGGCGGCTGGGTGCGGTCGAAGGTGTCGTCGCAGCCGGCGCGGAAGTTCGACGCCGCGGGCGGCGCCATCCTCGGCGTGGCCGGCCTGCTGCTGGCCGCCTGGGCCGTCGGGCTGGCCATCTCGACGGCCGCCGTGCCGTACGCCTCGCCCGGCGTCCGCGAGTCGCGGCTGCTGGACCTCGTGGACCGCGCCGTGCCCGTCTCACCCGACCGCCTGCGCGATGCCTTCGAGGACGTCGTCGCCGCCGGCGGCTTCCCACAGGTCGTGGTCCCGTGGGCGTCCGAGCCCATCGTCGACGTCGGCCCGCCCGGCAGCCTGCTGCGCCGCGACCCCGAGGTGCGCACCGCCGCCCAGAGCGTCGTCCAGATCACCGGCCGGGCCGACGCCTGCGAACGGGTCATCACCGGCAGCGGCTTCGTGGTCGCGCCGGAGCGCATCCTCACCAACGCGCACGTGGTGGCCGGCGTCGGCGAGCCCGTGGTCACCTTCCCCGACGGCGAGCCGCTGGCCGCCCAGGTGGTCGCGTTCGACCCCGACACCGACCTCGCCGTGCTCGCCGTCCCCGGCCTGGCGCTGCCCCAGCTCACCATGGCCGCCGACGAGCCCGCCAACGGCGACGAGGCCGCCGTCATCGGCTACCCGAACAACGGGCCGCTGCGCAGCGAGGAGGTCCGCGTCCGCGACGTCCACGAGCTCATCGGGCACGACATCTACGACGACGACACCGTCACCCGCGAGGTCGTCTCGCTGCGCGGCAGCATCCGGCCGGGCAACTCCGGCGGGCCGCTCATCTCACCCGACGGCACCGTGCTGGGCGTCGTGTTCGCCGCCTCGCTGACCGACCCCGACACCGGCTACGCACTCGCGCCCAGCGAGTTCACCGACGTCGCCGCCGGCGCGGCCGAGGCCACCGAGCCGGTACCGACCGGCTCGTGCACCTGACCACGCCGACGGCCTCGGGTCAGACCCCGAACGGCGCCGCGTAGCGGATGGTGCCGGACGGCAGCGGGTGCGCGTCGTCCAGCGACAGCGCCATCAGCGCGTCGTCGGGCACGTCGAAGCCCGCCCCGATGCCGTGCGCCGAGGCGCGCTCGAAGCCGAACCGCGGGTAGTACTCCGGGTGTCCGAGCACCGTGACGAAGCGTTCACCGTGGTCGTGGGCGGCCCGCAACGCGGCCCGGATGGCGGCCGAGCCGGCACCGGACTTCTGCCGCCCCGGCCGCACCGAGCACGGCCCGAGGCACAGCGCCGGGGTGTCGCCGATGTGGCAGCGGGTGAGCAGGGCGTGCCCGGCGACCGTGCCGTCGGGTGCGGCCGCGACGATCGACAGGCCGTCGATCCACGCGGGGTCGGCGCGGAGCGCGTCGACGAGGTCGGCCTCGTCGGGGCGGTCGAACGCCGCGATGGTGATGTCGCGGATGGCCGCGATGTCGGCGCCGGTTTCGGCGCGCGTGATCCAGTGCGAAGGCATAGCGAGGAATCCCGTTCGTGTTCGGGTTGACTGAGGTCAGGGTGAAGTCAGGCCGCGGCCTGGCGCGCCGACATCAAGCCCACTCCCTCTCAGCTCCTCGCAGCGACACGAACGTCGACGATCATAGCGTCAGTCGTGCCGGTCGCGCTGCTTGACCAGCCAGTCCAGCAGCGCGTCGGTGACGGCGTCCGGCGTCTCCTCGTGCGGGAAGTGTCCGGCCGCCTCCAGCGACAGCCAGTGGTACTCACCCGCCACCAGCTCGCGCGACGCCGCGGCGATGTCGATGTCGATGTTGGAGTCCTGGACGCCGTGCACCTGCAGCACCGGCATGGTGAGCGGATCCTGGACGCGCTTGGCGAAGCGGCGGCCGTCGCCGCGGAAGAGCGAGCGGAACAACCAGCGCTGGTACTCCAGCGCGCAGTGCGGCGCCGGCCACAGCTGCATGGCCGCGCGGTAGTGGCGCGACGCCTCGTCGTCGGGGAACGCCGACCCCGGCGCCGACCAGCGACGCAGCAGCGTCTCGACGTGCGCGCCGTCGTCGGCGATGAGCCGCCGCTCCGGCGCCATCGGTGTCTGCACCCAGGCCAGCGAGCCGCTGCGCCGGAACCGTCCGCGCAGCAGGTGCCGCCGCAGGACCAGCGGGTGCGGCATGGACAGCACGGCCAGCGCGTCGACGTGGGCCGGGCGCATGGCCGCCGCCGTCCACGCACCGTAGGCGCCCCAGCCGTGCCCGACGAGCACCGCGCGCCGCTCGCCGAGGGAGCGGATGGCGCCGGTGATGTCCGCGGCGAAGGTGAAGGCGTCGTACCCGCGGGGGGTCTTGTCGCTGCCGCCGGCGCCGCGCAGGTCGAGCGCGACGGCGCGCCAGCCGGCCGCGGCGATGGCCGGCAGCTGGTGCCGCCAGGCCCACCAGAACTCCGGGAAGCCGTGCAGGAGCAGGACGAGCGGGCCGTCGCCCATCTCCGCGGCATGGAACTGCGCCCCGTTGGCTGCGACGGTCCGATGCGTCCAGGGGCCGGGGATCTCGACCGTCTGGCGATGTGCGTCGTTGGTGATCACGTGCTGTTGCTGGACCTCTTCAGAGCGCGGGCGGCGTCGCGAGCGGTGACCTTCGTCCGCTCGGCCTTGGAGATCCTGCCGAATCGGCTCCGGGCCGCCAGCAGCAGGACGAGTGCGACGAGCACGTAGGCGCCCGCGACCACCAGGAACGACCAGCCGAGCGTCAGTCCGAGGGCGCGGACGCCGTACACGAGCGCGAAGGAGGCGAGGATGAACGCCATCAGGCCGAGGAAGGCGGCCACCGCCGTCATGGCGCCGCCGACGGCGGCCTCCTTGGCGTCCTCCTTCAGCTCGGCCTTCGCCAGCTCGATCTCGTCCCGCACCAGCCCGGTGAGGTCGTCCTTGATCGAGGCGACGAGCTGGCCGATGGAGGCCGAGCCGTCGGCCTGGCTGGTTGCCCGCGCGGCCATCCGGAACCTCCCCGTCGCAGTGGGTCACGAGTCGCGTCGGCCGCGGCGGCGGGTTGCCGGCGTGGCCTCGGGTTCGACTCTAGAGCAGGCCGGCGGGCATGGTCGCGAAGACGGGCCGACCAGTCACGGCCGAGTGCCCGGCTCCTCGGCCTGGTACACGTCGGGAATGCCGTCGTGGTCCTCGTCGCGGGACTCCTCCTCGGCCATGCGGCGGTAGATGACGTTGCGCCGCGCCAGCAGCACCGTGGCGATGAGGGCGGCGAGCACCGAGCCCACGAGCACCGCGGTCTTGACCAGTTCCTCCATGTGGGGGTCGTCGCGGAACGCCAGCTCGCCGATGAGTAGCGAGACGGTGAACCCGATGCCGGCGATGGCCGCCAGGCCGAAGACGTCACTCCAGGTGAGGTCGGGGTTCAGCTCCGCCTTGGTGAAGCGCGCCATGAGCCAGGTGCCGCCGAAGATGCCGATGGCCTTGCCGACGACGAGGCCGAGGACCACGCCCAGCGCCACCGGCTCGGTGAACACCTCGCGCAGCGACCCGCCGGACACGGTGACGCCGGCGGCGAGGAGGGCGAAGATCGGCACGCACAGGACGGCGGAGTACGGCCGGACTCGGTGCTCGATGCGTTCCGCGGGAGCCTGGCTCTCGCCCTCGCGCCGGTGGGCGCGCGTCAGCAGGCCGAACGCCACGCCGACGACGGTGGCGTGCACGCCGCTCTCGTGCATCAGTGCCCACGCCACGACGCCCATCGGCACGTACAGCCACCACGCCCGCACGTCGAAACGCTGCATGACGGCGTACGCCACGAGGATCGCGAACGCGCCGAGCAGCGGCCAGATCTCGACGTCGGTGGTGAAGAAGACGGCGATGAGCAGGATCGCGAGCAGGTCGTCGACGACGGCGAGCGTCAGCAGGAACGCACGCAGCGCCGACGGCAGCCGTGACCCGATGACGGCGAGCACGGCGAGGGCGAAGGCGATGTCGGTGGCCGTCGGTACCGCCCAGCCGTCCGTGCTGCCGCCGGCGATGCCGTTGACCAGCAAATAGACGACGATCGGGCCGAGCATGCCGCAGACGGCGGCCATGATCGGGAGGATGGCCTCGGCCGGCCGGCGCAGGCTCCCGACGACCAGTTCGCGCTTGAGTTCCAGCCCCGCGACGAGGAAGAAGATCGCCAGCAGGCCGTCGGCCGCCCACGTCGCGAGGTCGAGGTCGAGATGCAGCCCCGACGGGCCCAGCGTCGTCGTCCGCAGCGTCTCGTACGAGTCGCCGCCCACGTTGGCCCAGACCAGCGCCGTGGCCGCCGCCAGCAACATGAGGAAGCCGCCGGTCGTCTCGCTGCGCAGCACGGAGGCGACGTACTGGGCCTCGGGCCAGCTCGAGCGGGCGAAGACACGGCGTCGGGACACGGGTTGGCCACCTTCCGTCGCAGACATGGCTGTGGACGAACGCCGACCAGACTTCCCGGCACACCTGGTGTCGATTCTACGGGACTGGCCGGGCGGCACGGTAAGTGCTAACTTACGGTAAGTGGTGCCTTACGGAGGCTTCGAGGCGCTCGGCGACGCGACCAGGCGGTCGATCGTCGAGCGGCTGCGGCACGGGCCGGCCTCCGTCGGCGAGCTCGCGGCCGGCCTGCCCGTCAGCCGGCCTGCGGTGAGTCAGCACCTGAAGGTGCTGGCCGAGGCGGGACTGGTGGCGGTGAACGCCGCCGGCACGCGGCGGATCTACCGGCTCGCGCCGCACGGGTTCGCCGCGCTGCGGTCCGAGCTCGACCAGCTGTGGAACGACGCGCTGGCGGCCTTCGCGGCCGCCGCGGAAGCGGAGGGAGAGGCCGATGGCGACGACGAGCGACACGAGCGTCCGGCGTGAGGTCGTGGTGAACGCGCCGGTGGAGCGGGCGTTCGCGGTGTTCACCGAGCGGTTCGACACCTGGTGGCCGCGCGACTTCCAGATCGCCGAGCGGCCGGCGCAGGTGTTCGTCATGGAGCCGCGCGCCGGCGGGCGGTGGTACGAGCGGGCCGCCGACGGCACCGAGTGCGAGTGGGGTGAGGTGCTGGCCTGGGAGCCGCCGTCCCGGCTGCTGCTGGCCTGGCGCATCAGCGCGTCCTGGCAGTACGACCCCGGCCTGCTCACCGAGGTCGACGTCCGGTTCACCGACGCCGGCGACGGCCGCACGCGGGTCGTGCTGGAACACCGCGGGCTGGAGCAGTACGGCGCCGAGGCCGGGCGGATGACCGGGACGTTCGGCTCCGACGGCGGCTGGTCGCGGGTGCTGGCCGGCTACGCCGCGGTCGTCAGCAGGTGAATGTCCGGACCGGCCGGCCGGGCCGCCACAGCGTGATCTCCATGGCGGTGCGCGTGTCGTTCAGCCCGGCCAGCACGACGTCGTCGATGCCGAGCCGGAACAGGTGGAACGGCCCGGGCGGCAGGTCGCCGGCGTGGGCGGCCTGGTAGGCGTCGAACTCGGGTCCGACGACCTCGGCGGCGCGGCCGGAGATCTTCACGTCCGGCACCGTCATCGAGCCGTCGCCGGGGTTGCTGTGCAGCGCGTAGCGCGGGTCGCGCTGCAGGTCGTGGGCCTTGCGGGCCTCGGGCATGGAGCCGAGCGTGAGATGGTCGCCGTCGACGTCGACCTCGGTGCCGCTGACCCGCGGCGAGCCGTCCGCGCGCAGCGTCGCGAGGACGTGGTGCTTGGTGGCCGTGAGTTGCGCGTGGACGATCGCCGCCAGCTCGGGTGCCTCGTCGTGGAACTGCTTCCAGGTCGCCATGGCGTCCATGCTGACGCGAGGTCGCTGACATCTTCTGTCAGCGATCTCGCGTAGGTTCGGAGTCGTGAGAGCCAGCCGGTTGATGGCGATGATGCTGCTGATCCAGCAGCGGCGGTCGATGACGGCGGCCGAGATCGCCGACGAGCTCGAGGTGTCCGTCCGCACGGTCTACCGCGACATCGCGGCGCTGCAGGCCTCCGGCGTCCCACTGTGGACGGAGTCGGGCCCGGGCGGCGGCATCCGCCTGGTCGAGGGTTGGCGGACGACGCTCGACGGGCTCACCGGCGACGAGGCGGCCGCACTGTTCTTCGGCGGGGTCCCGAGCGCGGTCGCGGACCTCGGGCTGGGCACCGTCCTCGTCGCGGCACAGACGAAGGTCATCGCCATGCTGCCGCCGGAGCTGCGCGGCCGGGCCGCCCGCCTGCGCGAGCGGTTCCACGTCGACGCGCCGGGCTGGTTCGACGATGGCGGGCCGCCGGTGGCGCTGGCGGCGGTGTCCGACGCGGTGTGGTCCGGCCGGCGGCTCGACGTGTCGTACCGGCGGTCCGACCGGACGGTGTCGCGGCTGCTCGACCCGCTCGGCCTGGTGCTCAAGGCCGGCACCTGGTACCTCGTGGCGGCGCACCGGCAGCAGGTGCGCACCTACAAGGTGGGGCGCATCGACGCCGCGACGGTACTGCCGGAGCCGAGCTGGCGTCCCGACGGCTTCGACCTCGCCGAGTGGTGGGCGGCGTCGTCGGCGCAGTTCGACCGGTCGCTGCTGCGCTACCGGTGCCGCATCAGGCTGTCCGCGTCGGCGCTGCGGCGGCTGCACACGGCGGTCGGCGCGCTGGCGGCGGCACAGGCGCGCGAGACGGCGTCCCCGCCCGACGACGACGGCTGGAGCGAGGTCGAGCTGTGGACCGAGGGCGAGGACGTCGCCGCGGCCCAGCTATTCGGCCTGATGAACCAGGTCGAGGTGCTGGAGCCGGCCTCGCTGCGCGCCACGCTGCGCGACGTCGCGCTCGAGCTGGCCGCACGCAACGACTAGGTCGCCACGGTTCCCGGGCCGCGCGCGGCGCGCCGGGGTCGACGTGCGATTCGGCGTGTTGACACAGACGCCAACTGTTGGCATCTGTGTCAACACGTCCGATCGGATGCGCCGACTCCGCCGACCAAGGCCGTAGCCGGCCGGGCCCGGCTCAGTCCTCCGACGAGCCGCCCTTGGTCAGGCCCTCGCTGATGAGGTTCATCACCGTCGGGTCGGCCAGCGTCTGGACGTCGCCGAGCTCGCGGTTCTCCGCGACGTCGCGCAGCAGGCGCCGCATGATCTTGCCCGAGCGCGTCTTCGGCAGCTCCGGCACGATCATGATCTGCCGCGGCTTGGCGATCGGGCCGATCTCCTTGGCCACGTGGTTGCGCAGTTCCTGGACGACGTCGGCACCGCCGTCGCCGGCGGCCGACCGCAGGATGACGAACGCGACGATGCCCTGGCCGGTGGTCGGGTCGGAGGCGCCGACGACGGCGGACTCGGCCACCTTCGGGTGCGACACGAGCGCCGACTCGACCTCCGTCGTGGAGATGCGGTGGCCCGACACGTTCATGACGTCGTCGACCCGGCCGAGCAGCCAGATGTCGCCGTCGTCGTCCTTCTTGGCGCCGTCGCCGGCGAAGTAGCGGCCCTCGAAGCGCGACCAGTAGGTGTCGATGAAGCGCTGGTCGTCGCCCCAGATGGTGCGCAGCATGGACGGCCACGGCTCGGTGAGCACCAGGTAGCCACCATGACCGTCGGGCACGACGTTGCCGGCGTCATCGACGACGTCGGCCACGATGCCCGGCAGCGGAGTCTGCGCCGAGCCGGGCTTGGCGGCGGTGACGCCGGGCAGCGGGCTGATCATGATGGCGCCGGTCTCGGTCTGCCACCAGGTGTCGACGACGGGGGTGCGGTCGCCGCCGATGACGCGGCGGTACCAGATCCACGCCTCGGGGTTGATCGGCTCGCCGACGCTGCCCAGCACCCGCAGCGACGACAGGTCGCGGCGGCCCGGGATCTCCTCGCCCTGCTTCATGAACGTGCGGATGGCCGTCGGCGCCGTGTACAGGATGCTGACCTTGTACTTCTCGACGATGTCCCACCAGCGGCCGGGCTCGGGGAAGTCGGGCGTGCCCTCGTACATGACCTGGGTGGCGCCGTTGGCCAGCGGCCCGTAGACGATATAGCTGTGGCCGGTGACCCAGCCGACGTCGGCCGTGCACCAGTACACGTCGCCCTCCGGCTTGAGGTCGAAGACGTTGCGGTGCGTGTACGCGGCCTGCAGCAGGTAGCCGCCGGACGTGTGCTTGATGCCCTTCGGCTTCCCCGTGGTGCCGGACGTGTAGAGGATGTAGAGGGTGTCCTCGGCGTCGTGCGGCTGCGGGTCGTGCTGCTCGGACTGGCGGTCGACGAGGTCGTGCCACCACACGTCGTGGCTGTCGTCCCAGTCGACCTCCTGCTCGGTGCGCCGCACCACCAGGACCTTCTCGACCGACGGCGACTTCGCGACGGCCTCGTCGACGGCCGGCTTCAGCGCCGACGGCTTGCCCCGCCGGAAGCCGCCGTCGGCGGTGATGACGAGCTTGGCCTGCGCGTCCTCGATGCGGCTGCGCAGCGCCTCGGCCGAGAAGCCGCCGAACACCACCGAGTGGATGGCGCCGATGCGGGCGCAGGCCAGCATCGAGATGGCGGCCTCGGGGATCATCGGCAGGTAGATGGCGACGCGGTCGCCGTGGCCGACGCCCAGCTCCGTCAGGGCGTTGGCGGCCTTGGAGACCTCGCGCTGCAGGTCGGCGTAGGTGAGCGTGCGGCTGTCGCCGGGCTCGCCCTCCCAGTACAGCGCGACGCGGTCGCCGTTGCCGGCCTCGACGTGCCGGTCGACGCAGTTGTACGCGACGTTGAGCGTGCCGCCGACGAACCACTTCGCGAACGGCGGGTTGCTCCAGTCGAGGACCTGCGACCACTCGGTGTTCCACGTCAGCAGCTCGCGCGCCTGGCGCTCCCAGAACGCCAGGCGGTCCGCCGCGGCCTCCTCGTACAGGTCGGCCTTGGCATTCGCCTGGGCAGCGAACTCCTCCGACGGTGGGAAGCTGCGGTCCTCGTGCAGCAGATTGGAGAGAGCGTCATTGGTCACGTTCGTCTGCTCCTCGTGTCGGGATGTCCGTGGCAGCGTCGATCGCGCTGCCGTCTACCTCACCATCGCAGATGCCTGATCGGCAAGGACGGCGAGGTCGACGGCAGCGCGCGCCGGGAGGGCGTCAGTGCGCGGTGGTGGCCTTCTCGGCTCCGGCGCCGCTCAGCGACCGGACCTCCATCTCCGCGTACTTGGCCGCGTTGTACTCCTTCGACAGCCGGGCGCCGATGAATCCGAACAGGAACCCGGCCGGGATCGAGATGATGCCGGGGTTGTCGAGCGGGAACCAGCTGAAGTCGACGTCCTGCAGCATCGACGGGCTGCGGCCGGTCGCCGGGTTCACCGGCTTGCCCGACACCACCGGCGAGAAGACGATCAGCGTCACCGCGGTGAGCAGGCCGCCGTAGATGCTCCACACCGCGCCCTGGGTGTTGAACCGCTTCCAGAACAGCGAGTAGAGGATCACCGGCAGGTTCGCGCTGGCCGCGACGGCGAACGCGAGCGCCACGAGGAACGCGATGTTCTGGCCGTTGGCTAAGATGCCGCCGACGATCGCCACCGCGCCGATGACCACCGCCGTGATGCGGGCGACCCGCACCTCGTCGTTCGCGCCGATCTCGCCCTTCTTGATCACGTTGGCGTAGACGTCGTGCGCGAACGAGGCCGACGCGGTGATCGTCAGGCCCGCGACGACGGCGAGGATGGTCGCGAACGCGACGGCGGCGATGATGCCGAGCAGGAGCGTGCCGCCCAGCTCGTACGCCAGCAGCGGCGCCGCGGAGTTCACGCCGCCCGGCGCGCCCAGGATCTCCTCCGGCCCGACCAGCGCGCCCGCGCCGTAGCCGAGCACCAGCGTCAGCAGGTAGAAGAGGCCGATCAGGGCGATCGCCCAGGTCACGCTGTGCCGGGCGTCGCGTGCCGTCGGCACCGTGTAGAAGCGCATCAGCACGTGCGGCAGGCCGGCGGTGCCGAGCACCAGGGCCAGCGCCAGCGAGATGAAGTCCAGCTTCGAGGTGTCCGACGCGCCGTACTGGTTCATCGGGTCCAGCAGGCCGGCCGCGCCACCGGCGGTGTCGACGGCCGCGCCGAGCAGCTGCGACAGGTTGAAGTCGTGCTGCGCCAGCACCCAGATGGTCATGACGAACGCGCCGCTGATCAGCAGGATCGCCTTGACGATCTGCACCCACGTGGTGCCCTTCATGCCGCCGACCAGGACATAGAACACCATCAGCGCGCCCACGACGGCGATGACGACGCCCTGCCCGCCGCGGTCGGTCACGCCCAGCAGCAGCGCGACCAGGCCGCCGGCGCCGGCCATCTGGGCCAGCAGGTAGAAGAACGACACCGCCAGCGTCGACGTCGCGGCCGCCGTCCGCACGGGACGCTGCCGCATCCGGAACGACAGCACGTCGGCCATGGTGAACCGGCCGGTGTTCCGCAGCAGCTCGGCGACCAGCAGCAGCGCGACCAGCCACGCGACCAGGAAGCCGATGGAGTACAGGAAGCCGTCGTAGCCGTAGATGGCGATGGCCCCGGCGATGCCGAGGAACGACGCGGCCGACAGGTAGTCGCCGGCGATCGCGATGCCGTTCTGCTGGCCGGTGAACGCCCGGCCGCCGGCGTAGTAGTCCGCCGCCGTGCGGTTGTGCTTCGACGCGCGCAGGACGATGACCAGCGTGATCGCGACGAAGACGGCGAAGATCGTGATGTTGACCCCGGGGCTTCCGACATGGGTGTCCATCAGCGTGCCCCCTCCAGCTCGTCGCGGATCTGCGTGGCGAGGGGGTCCAGCTTCCGGTCGGCGTGCCGGATGTACAGCCACGTGATCAGGAACGTCGACGCGAACTGGCCGAGGCCGAACAGCAGGCCGACGTTGATGTTGCCGACCACGCGCTGCGACATGAAGTCGACCGCGTACGTGGACAGCAGGACGTACAGCAGGTACCAGGCCAGGAACGCGGCGGTCATGGGGAACGCGAAGTTGCGGAACCGCCGGCGCAGCTCGGCGAACTCCGGGCTGGCCTGCATGCGCTCGTATTCCTCGGCGGTGGGTACGGCCCGTCCGGGCGGTGGTGTCTCGAGACTGGCCACGCTCCGACCTCCTCGTCGTCATGTGGTCCGGGTCACAGTGATCCCGTTTGGGGCGCCACGGTAGGGCGGCGCGCCCGGGCCGGGGGAGACGCCTCGCGGGGGCGTGCGGTGAGCGGTTGGAGAGTGCGGCGTGCGGGTGGCGGCCCTGCGACGAACGGTCGTCCTGCTGCGACGAATGGTCGCAGGCTTGCACGCGGCCCCTGCTGCGACGGTGCGGTACACTTGGTACATGTCTGGAGCTCCGGTCGAGTCGATCCGCCAGGTCCGCCAGCACTTGGCCGACGTCGTCGAGCGGGCGGAACGGACGTCCCCCACCGTGATCACTCGACGGGGTGAAGCAGTGGCCGCGATCGTCTCGCTCGCCGACTACCAGAGATTGCGCCGGGCCGATCGTGGCTCGCACGGAGCCTGGGCCGCGCGTGTGGCTGCGCTGCCACCGGTCTCGGGTGACGTCGACCTGGTCGGCGTGTTGCGCAACGCGAGAGCCGAACGCGACGCCGAGCTCGCTCGGTGATCGTCGTCGACGCGTCGGTCGTCGCCGAGGCGATCGTGAACCGGGACTCCGCGTACTTGGCCGTGCTCCTGACGGGTGAGGCGGCGGCACCCGCGCATCTCGATGCCGAGGTGCTGTCGGTCTTCCGCGGCCTCGTGAGGGGTGGGCACCTGCGAAGCGGCGATCTGCCCGCGTACACCGAGGCCCTGGCCACGGCCCCGATCGAGCGGCTGGACATCCCGGTGTTGGCGAGTACGGCGATCACGATGTTCGAGAACCTCACCGCCTACGACGCGCTGTACGTGTCGGCCGCGATGCACCACGATGCGCGCTTGTGCACTCGTGACCATGGCATGGCGCAGGTCGCCGCACGGGTCGGTGTGCCGCTGGTGACGGTCGCCTGACTCAGGGACTGCGCCAACGGTCCTCGGGATCCCAGTCGCCGCGGTTGAGGTCGAGGTTCTCGGGGGTGTGCAGGCGGACCATCGTGCGGTTCACGCCGGGCGCCATGTGCTGCTGGGTCGCGAGCGACACCGCGATCATCACGAGGAACGCCAGCGGCATCGTCCAGGCGGCCGGCTGGGCCAGCAGCGCACCGATCCAGCCGCCCTGCGGGTCGCCGAGAATGGTGACGACGACGGCGAGCGTGGAGGCGCCGCCGCCTGCCAGCAGGCCCGCCACGGCACCGGGCCAGGTGAGCCGCCGCCACCAGATGCCGAGCAGCAGCAGCGGGCAGAACGACGACGCCGCGACGGCGAAGGCGAGCCCGACCACGTCGGCGATGCCGAGGAACGGGCTGGTCAGCGCGATCCCGATCGGCACCAGCAGGGCCAGGAACGCGCCCAGGCGAAACCCGGTCACCGGACTGCGGACGCGACTGTGCAGCAGGTCCTGCGACAGCACGCCGGCCACTGACACCGTCAGGCCCGACGACGTCGACAGGAACGCCGCGAACGCGCCCGCCGTCACCAGCATCGACAACGCCTCACCGGCGAACCCGTCGACCAGCCGTCCCGGCAGTACCAGCACGACGGCGTCCGTCCGGCCGGTGAGCAGCAGCTCCGGCGTGTACAGCCGGCCCAGCGCGCCGTAGAGGCCGGGCAGTACGTAGAACACGCCGAGCAACCCCAGCACCGCCAGCGTCGTGCGTCGCGCGGCCCGCCCGTCGGGGTTCGTGTAGAACCGCACCAGCACATGCGGCAGCCCCATCGTCCCGAAGAACAGCGCGATGATCAGCGAGTACGTCGCGTACAGCGGATGGTCGCCGCCCGCGGTCAGCGGCAGGGCCCACGACTGGCCGGCCATCGGGGTCAGCGACGAGGCGTGCGGGATCGGCGCGCCGGCCGGGAAGTCGAGCACCGTCCCGGCCTCGACGTCGTGCGGCCCGGGCTCCAGCACCAGCTCGTCGTCGTCCGCCGTCACCACGACGCGCGACGGCACGTCGATCGTCACGTCGATGGTGACCTCGACGGACGTCGCCTCCTCGAACACCGGCTCGCCGGGCGGCGCGAGCTCCGGCCGTCCGTCGTTCTGCCAGACCAGCAGCAGGAAGATCACCGGGACCGCCAGCGCCGTGAGCTTCAGCCAGTACTGGAAGGCCTGGACGAACGTGATGCTGCGCATCCCGCCGCCGAGCACGCTCACCAGCACGACCAGCGCGACGACGACCGGCCCGGCCCACTGCGGCGCCCCGGTGACCGTCCGCAGCGTCAGCCCCGCCGCCTGGAACTGCGGCAGCAGGTAGAGCCAGCCGATCGTGACGACGAGGATGCTCGCCGCCCGGCGGGCGTGGGCCGACTCCAGCCGTGCCTCGGCGAAGTCCGGCAACGTGTACGCCCCCGACCGCCGCAGCGGCGCCGCCACCAGCACCAGGAGCATCAGATAGCCCGCGGTGTAGCCGACCGGGAACCACAGCATGTCGGTGCCGTACGCCAGCACCAGCCCGGCCACCCCCAGGAACGACGCCGCCGACAGATACTCGCCGCCGATGGCCGACGCGTTCCACCACGGCGTCACTGTGCGGGACGCGACGTAGAAGTCGCTGGTCGTGCGGGCGGCGCGGACCCCGTACATGCCGATGAGCACCGTCGCGACCGCCGTCACGACGACCGCGACGATTCCCGCGGACGTGCTCACCGCCGGTTCACCATGTCGCCGAAGTCGCGCTCGACCCGTTCGGCCGCGCGGACGTAGAACCAGGCGGCGGCGACCAGCGCCGGGTAGACCAGCCCGCCGAGCACGAGCCATGGCAGCGGCACGCCGGCCAGCTCGATCTCGCTGACCCGCGGTGCGACGGCGAACAGCAGCGGCAGCGTCGCCAGCAGTCCGAGCACGACGCCGGCGACGGCCAGGCTGAGCCGCAGCTGCGCGCGCAGCAGGGCCCGCATGTACACCTCGCCCAGCTGCGTCTGCGCGTCGATCTCCGCGGTCACCGCCCGCCGCAGGGCCGGCGCCCGGCGGCGTCGCGGCCCGGTGACGGTGACCCGCTCCGTCATGGCGTCACCGCGTCCCGCCGGCCCGCCGGACCAGCCGGTCGCGCAGCTCACGGGTGTGCCGGCGGCTCACCGGCAGCGTGGTGTCGCCGATGACGACGGTGTAGCGCCCGGCGTCGGCGCGCAGCTCCTCGATGGACGTCAGCGCCACCAGGTAGCTGCGGTGGATGCGGACGAAACCGGCCGGTGCCCAGCGGTCCTCCAGCGTCGCGAGCGGCACGCGCAGCAGGTGGCTGGCGCCGTCGTCGGTGTGCAGCCGCGCGTAGTCGCCCTGGGCACTGACGTAGGCGACCTCGCTGCGCCGGATGAACCGGGTGACACCGCCCAGCTCGACGGAGATCGTCTCGTCGTCCGCCTCGTCGCCGGCGGACCGCGTGCCGCTGACGGCGTCGGTGGCGCGGCGGATCGCCTCGAACAGCCGCTCGCGCCGGTACGGCTTCATCACGTAGTCGACGGCGTGCAGGTCGAACGCCGTGACGGCGTGGTCGTCGTAGGCCGTCACGAAGACGACGGCGGGCGGACGACGGAACCGGGCCAGCACGCGGGCGAGGTCGAGACCGGACAGCCCGGGCATCCGGATGTCGAGGAAGACGGTGTCGACGTGCTGCTGCTCGAGCAGCCGCAGCGCCGCGGCGCCGTCGCCGGCGGTCAGCACCTGGCCGACGTGCTCGTTCTGCTCCAGCAGGTAGGCGAGCTCGGCCAGCGCCGGTGGCTCGTCATCGACGGCCAGAACGCTGAGCATGGCGGCGAGGCTACAGGCCGAGATACACCCTGACCAGGCTCTCGATGCGCATCAACTCATGCTTCGAGCACAGCCCACGCCGCTCGACGAAGCGTTCCTTGCTGACGGCATGGAGGTCGGTCACGTTGGCGTAGGACTCGTCGTAGCGGGTGAGCCCCGCGTCAGGGCCGAGCGGGACGTGGGTGACGGCCGGCCCGGGAGTGCCAGTGACCACGCTGATCGTGATGTGGCCCGACTTCGCATTGAGGGTGCTGGCTGAGAGGACGACGCCCGGATGTTCCCCGACTGCAGGAACGTCGACGTTCCAGACCTCTCCACGCAGGGGCGGCCAGCCGACGGTCACTTGGCGACGCCGTCGGGCAGCGGTGCCTGCTCGCCGCCGTAGTATTCGGCGATCTCGTCGGCCATGCGCTGCTCGAGGGCCTGCCGGTGCAATCGGGTCAGCGCCTCGCGGACGATCTCGCTGCGGCCCTCCAGGCCGAGCACCTCGGCGTCCTTCTCCAGATCGCGGGCGAGCTGAGCCGGGATGCGGGCTTGCCAGACCTCACTCTTGGCCGGGCGCTCTTCAACGGTCACGTGTATTCGCTACGTCATACAGAGTGTGCGCGTCTACCGGAGGGCTAGGTCGCGTGGACGCCCGGGCGGTACTTCGGGACCCGCAGGCTGACCTTCGTCCCGGCGCCGCGCGCGGTCTCGATGACCAGGCCGTACTCGTCGCCGAAGACGGCGCGCAGCCGCTCGTCGACGTTGCCGAGGCCGACGCGGTCGCCGGCGGCGTCGCCGGCCAGCAGACTGCGGGCCAGCTCGGGGTCCATGCCGACGCCGTCGTCGTCGATGCTGATCAGGGCCTCGTTGCCGGCGTCCTCGGCGATGATCGTGATGTGGCCGGGGTCGGACCGTCCCTCCAGCCCGTGCCGCACGGCGTTCTCGACCAGCGGCTGCAGGCACAGGAAGGGGACGGCGACGGCGAGCACCTCGGGCGCGACCCGCAGGGTCACCGACAGCCGGTCGCCGAAGCGCGCCTTCTCCAGGGTGAGGTACCGCTCGATCGAGCGCAGCTCCTCGGCCAGGGTCGTGAAGTCGCCGTGCCGCCGGAACGAGTAGCGGGTGAAGTCGGCGAACTCGAGCAGCAGTTCACGGGCGTGCTCGGGGTCGGTCCGGACGTACGACGCGATGGCGCCGAGCGCGTTGTAGATGAAGTGCGGCGAGATCTGCGCCCGCAGCGCCCGGATCTCCGCCTCGGCCAGCTTGGCCCGTTCGCGGTCGAACTCGGCCAGTTCCAGCTGCCCCGACACGAACCGGGCGACCTCCTCGACGGCGCGGACGAGGCCGGCGGACGGCCGCGTGGACGTGTAGGCGATGAGCGCGCCCTCCACGCGGTCGTCCGTGGTCAGCGCGGCGGCGACGGCGTGCCGGACCGGGCAGTCGAGCCGGTCGCACTCGACGGCGGCCGGGCCGAGCACGTCGGTGTTGCCGTCCAGCGCCCGCACCGCGTGCCGGCGCACGTCGTGCAGGTGCTGAGCGGCGCCGGCGCCGTCCCACGTCACGACGTCGTCGCCGTCGGTCAGCGCGAGCGCCGGCGTGGCCAGCAGCTCCCGCAGGTGCCGGGCCGCCTTGTCCGCACCGGCGGCCAGGCCGGCCCGCAGCTCGGGCGAGGCGAGGCTGGTGGTGTGCAGGATCCGGTACGTCGTCTGGTCCTCGGTGGTGCCCAGGACCAGCCGCGACCGGACCAGCCGGGCCAGCAGGACGGCCGCCAGCGACACCGCGACGACCGCGACGACGACCACCACCACCGCCTGCCAGCTCATGCAGCGGACCCTACTGCGCCGCGGCGCCTACCCGGGGCCGGTCGAGCGCGGCACAACGCCGCAGCTCCGCCTCGCTCGCGTTGCCACCCGTGCAGACGACGGCAACCCGGCGGCCGGCGAACCGGCCGGGGTCGGCCAGGACGGCGGCGAGCGCGGCCGCACCGGCGCCCTCGGCCAGCGTGTGGGCGTCGCGCAGCAGCCGCCACTGCGCCGCGGCGATCTGGTCGTCGTCGACGAGCACGAAGTCGGCCAGCCGCTCGCGCAGCACCCGCTGCGGCAGCGCGAAGCCCGACCCGGTCGCGAGCCCCTCGACGGCGGTCCGGTTCGGCCGCCGCACGATCGTGCCGTCCCGCCAGGAGTCGTGCGCCGCGGGCGAGCCGGCCGCCTGGACCGCGATGACCTCGCAGCCGGGCGCCAGTGCCGCCGCGACCAGGCAGGCCGCCGCCGCGCCGCTGCCGCTCCCGACCGGGACGACGACGGCGTCGAGGTGCGGCTGCTGCGCGAACAGCTCGGCGTAGGCCGTCGCGACCCCGGCGATGATGTCGGGGTCGTCGGCGGCGCTGACCAGCCGCATCCCGCGCTCGGCGGCCAGCGCGCGGGCGTAGGGCGCGGCGTCGTCGAAGGTCGCGCCGTGCTCGACCAGCTCCGCGCCGAGCCGCCGGACGGCGTCGGCCTTGGCCGGGTTGGGGTGCTCGGGCATGACGATCGTGCACGGGACGCCGAACAGCCGCGCCGCGTAGGCCAGCGACTGCGCGTGGTTGCCGGTCGAGTAGCCGACGACGCCGCGCTCGCGCACCGCCGGGTCCAGCCGCGACAGCAGCGTGATGCCGCCGCGCACCTTGAAGGCGCCGGTCGGCTGGGTGTTCTCGTGCTTGACGAACACCGTCGTGCCGGCCGCGGCGTCGAGTGCCGGATAGTTCCAGGTGGGTGTCGGCGGCAGGTGCGGGGCGAGCAGCCGCTGGGCGTCCAGGACGCTGGCGAGGGTGGGAGGCTCCATACCGACCACCGTCGCGCGCGACGACTCATAGGTCCAATGCCGGTCTTCTCGGTATGCATCGATGGCGTCTATGCTTGCTGGTCATGCTGGACCTGACCCGCCTGCGCGTGCTGGTCGCTGTCGCCCGGGAGGGGTCGGTGACGGCCGCCGCCGACGCGCTGCACTACGCCCAGCCGTCCGTCAGTCACCACCTCGCGCGGCTCGAGGCCGAGGTGGGGCTGCCGCTGACTCAGCGGGCCGGCCGGGGGCTGCGGCTCACCGAGGCGGGGGAGCTGCTGGCGCGGCGCGCGGAGGAGATCCTCGGCCAGGTCGAGGCCGCCGAGGCCGAGCTGTCCGCGCACGCCGGCCTGCGCACCGGCCGGGTCCGGCTGGCGGCGTTCCCGTCGGCGCTGGCCACGCTGGTCCCGGCGGCGGCCGCCCGGTTCGCCGCCGCCCATCCGGACGTCGAGCTGGCGCTGACCGAGGCCGAGCCGCCGGCCGCGCTGACGGCGCTGCGCACCGGCGACGTCGACGTGGCTGTCGTGTTCACCCACGGCGTGCTGGAGGAGCGCGGGGTGATCGTCGAGCCGCTGCTCACCGAGCCGCTCTACCTGGTGACGGCCGCCGGCGACGCGGAGTACGTTCTCCGCCCGGCTGGGAGGGTGCCCACCCTACGGGCGGGCACCGACAACCTCGCGCATGCCGCGCCCGCCGGCAGCCTCGCCGCGCACGCGAGCGCTCGCTGGATCGCCGGCTGCGAGCGCTGCCGCACGCACCTCGTCGAGTCGTGCGAGCGGGCCGGGTTCAGTCCCGTCATCGCGTTCGAGACCGACGACTACGTGGCGGTTCAGGCGCTGGTCGCGGCCGGTCTCGGCGTGAGCACACTGCCCGGACTGGCACTGACGGCGAACCGGCATCCCGGCGTCGTCGTCGAACCGCTCCCGGACGATCGCCGTACCGTCGCCGTCGCCACCTATGGCCGCTCGCCCGCCCCGCTGCCCGTCCAGGCGTTCCTGACGGCGCTGCGCGAAGCCGCCGCCGCCCTCCTCGTTGATCTTGGAGAAAAGCCGCCAATGCGGTCCGAAATGCCCGATTGATACCGGCATTACTCCAAGATCAACATGGGGGTGGCAGCGTCAGGGGCCGGCCGGAGAGGGGCCCCGGTTCCCGGCTGTGCTGTTCTCCTGGTGCGCTGCCGCTCGGGGCTTCGGCGACCGACTCCGCTTGGGTCGCCGCCCGCTGGCCGCCTCCGCCCCCGGATTGATCACGTTCACTAGGAAATTCCGTGTCGTACTACGCCTGCGATCGTGGTGAGGCTCGGGTAATCGTGGTGATGTACGCGATCGCCGATGAGCACCACCGTCCATAGCCNTACGCGATCGCCGATGAGCACCACCGTCCATAGCCGGGCACACCGGGACGAGCGGGCACGCGGAACGTCCAGTCGTGCCCAGATTCCACCCCGTCCCCCTTGGCCGCAGTCCCGGCGAACGAGAAGCCCCGGCCAACCACCCCACTCCGAAGTTGATCTTGGAGTAATGCTGCTATTGAGGCCGGGAATGTCCGATTGATACCGGCATTACTCCAAGATCAACGTGGCCGCGAGGGTTGGCTGCGACGCCGACTTCACGACGTGGTGACGACCGGCTGCTTCGCGGTGGGGATGACCAGCGGCGTGCCGGTCTCGGGGTCGTCGATGATCCGGCAGGCCAGGCCGAACACGTCGCGCACCAGCGTCTCGTCGACGATGGCCGCGGGGGCGCCCTCGGCGACGATCTCGCCGTCGCGCATGGCGATCAGGTGGGTGGCGTAGCGGCAGGCGTGGTTGAGGTCGTGCAGGACGGCGACCAGCGTGCGGCCGTGCGAGACGTGCAGGTCGTGGCATAGGTCGAGTACCTCGATCTGGTGCGCGATGTCGAGGAACGTCGTCGGCTCGTCGAGCAGCAGGATCGGCGTCTGCTGCGCCAGCACCATCGCCAGCCAGACCCGCTGCCGCTGCCCCCCGGAGAGCTCGTCGACCCGCCGGTGGCGCAGGTCGGTGATGCCCGTGCTGGTCATCGCCTCGGCGACGGCTTCGGTGTCGGCGGCAGACCACTGCCGGAACAGCCGCTGGTGCGGATAGCGGCCGCGGGAGACGAGGTCGGCGACGGTGATGCCCTCGGGCGCGATGGACGACTGCGGCAGCAGCCCGAGCCGGCGCGCCGCCTCCTTCGTCGAGTACTGCGTGATCAGCCGGCCGTCCAGGTGCACCGCCCCGGCCGACGGCTTGAGCATGCGGGCCAGCGCGCGCAGCAGCGTCGACTTGCCGCACGCGTTCGGTCCGACGATCACCGTGAACGACCCGTCGGGGATCGACACGGACAGCTCGCGGGAGATGACCCGCTCGTCGTACGCGAGCGTGAGGTCGTTCCCGTGCAGCCGGGGTTCAGACATGGTTGCGCCGCCCTTCCCGCGCGAGGAGCCAGACGAGGTAGAGACCGCCGACGCACACCGTCACCACGCCGACCGGCAGCGGCGTCGGCAGCACCCACTGGGCGACGAGG
This sequence comes from Jiangella rhizosphaerae, assembly GCF_003579925.1. Taxonomy (GTDB): domain Bacteria; phylum Actinomycetota; class Actinomycetes; order Jiangellales; family Jiangellaceae; genus Jiangella; species Jiangella rhizosphaerae. The sequence continues at coordinate 28,307 of NZ_QUAL01000074.1, forward strand.
TCGCTGGCGCCCAGCAGCGCCGCACCCATCAGCGCGGCCGCGCCGACGGCCGCGCCCGACGCCCCGGTCAGCCGCCGGGCCAGGTGGGGCGCGGACAGTGCGATGAACGCGATCGGGCCCGCCGCCGCGACGGCGATGGCCGCGAGCACCGTCGCGGCGATCAGCATGCCCAGCCGGGTGCGTTCGGCGTTGACGCCGAGGCCCGTCGCGGCCTCGTCGCCCATCTCGATCAGCCGCATCGGCCGGGACAGGACGGCGAGGAGCGGCGCGACCAGCGCGACGCCGATGCCCACGGCGACGACGTGGTCCCAGGCGCGCGTGTTCAGCGACCCGGTCAGCCAGACCTGCGCGCTCGCCGCCTGGATCAGCTCGGCCCGCATGAGCATGTAGTGGACCGCCGAGGTCAGCATCGCGCCGGCCGCGATGCCGACGAGGATCAGCCGGAACCCCTGGACGCCGCGCTTGTAGGCCAGCAGGTAGACGGCGACCGCGGTGGCCAGTCCGCCGACGACGGCGCCGCCGGCGACCTGCAGCATGCTGCCGCCGGTCACGAGGATCACGAACACCGCGCCGGCCGACGCGCCGGACGTGAAGCCGATGACGTCGGGGCTGCCCAGCGGGTTGCGCGACAGGCTCTGGAACACCGCGCCGGACGCTCCCAGCGCGCCGCCGACCAGGAACGCGACCAGCACGCGCGGCAGCCGGCGGCCGTTGACGATGAAGTCGGCCAGCGGGTCCGGCGGGTTCCCGAACAGCGTCCGAACCACGTCGCCCGGTGAGATGGTGAAGTCGCCGACCGCCAGCGAGGTCAGGAACACCGCGATCAGCACGGCGACGAGAAGCCCGCACATCAGCACGACCCGGCGGTCGAAGCGGACCGACAGCTCGCCCGGCCCGCGCAGGACGTAGCCGGTCGGCGACAGGTCGGTCGGCTCGACGGCGATGCGGCTCACGACGACACCATCCGGCGGCGGCGCACCAGCGTGATGAGGACCGGCCCGCCGATGACCGTCGTGACGATGCCGACCTGCAGCTCGCCGGAGCCGAGCACGACCCGGCCGACGATGTCCGACGCCAGCAGCAGGATCGGGGCGACCACCAGGCAGAACGGCAGGATCCAGCGCTGGTCGGGGCCGGTGAACGCGCGCACGATGTGCGGCACCATCAGCCCGACGAACGCGATCGGCCCGATCGCCGCGGTCGCCGCCCCGCAGAGCAGCGTCACCGCGAGCACCCCGATCGCCCGGGCCAGGAGGACGTTCACGCCGAGCGCGGCGGCGGTGTCGTCGCCGAGCGCCATCGCGTCGAGCGTCCGGGCCAGTCCCAGCGCGAGCAGCACGCCGACGACGACGAACGGCAGAACCGAGCCGACGGTCTCGACGTCGCGGCCGGCCAGCGACCCGACCTGCCAGAACCGGTAGACGTCCAGCACCTCGGGGTCCATGATCACCATCGCCTGGGTGAACCCGAGCAGCACGGCCGCCAGGGCGATGCCGGACAACGCCAGCCGCAGCGGCGACGCCTGCCCCCGTCCGAGTGACGCCAGTGCGTAGACGACGATGCTGGCCAGAGCCGCGCCGGCGAAGGCGAACCAGATGTAGCCGTAGAGGCTCATCGACCCGAACAGCGTCACGCCCAGCACGACGGCGAACGCGGCGCCGGCGTTGACGCCCAGGATGCCCGGGTCGGCCAGCGGGTTGCGGGTCAGGGCCTGCATGAGCGCGCCGGCCAGGCCGAGCGCGATGCCGCAGATCACGCCGAGGAGGGTCCGGTTCACCCGCATGTCCCCGACGATCACCTGGTTGCTCGCGTCGCCGGAGTCGAACAGCGCCCGGACGACGTCGTCCAGCGGAATGTACTTCGCGCCGACCGCGATGCTGGCGAGGCAGGTCACCGCCAGCACCGCCGCGCAGACCACCAGCCACAGCACCCGGCCGCGGGTCGTGCGGACCAGCCCGGCGGCCGCCGTGGCGGCGTCCGTCGTGGTGCCGGCCGGCGGCTCGGACGGCCGGTCGACGGTCGGAACGGGCATGAGCAGAGGCTAACCTTACTTACCCCGAGTGCGCGAATCCGCCCCGTTCGTCCCCGCCGCCGCCCCTCACTGTTGACGCTTCTATGTCAAGCTGCTGGTTGTTGGCAGGTCGCGGGTGGGAAGTCGTGGCGGAGTTCGCGGTGGATGACGTCGG
>NZ_QUAL01000068.1 GCF_003579925.1 Jiangella rhizosphaerae
CCGCCGCGCTGGTCGCCGCGGCGGCGTCCGGCGGGCGGGTCCGCGCCGTCGTCTCCCGCGGCGGACGGCCCGATCTGGCCGGCGACGCGCTGGCCCGCGTCGACGCCCCCACGCTGCTGATCGTCGGCGGCCGCGACGAGGCCGTCCTCGGCCTCAACCAGGACGCCCTCCACGCCATGCGCTGCGACCGCGAGCTCGCGATCGTGCCCGGCGCGACCCACCTGTTCGAGGAGCCCGGCGCCCTCGACGAGGTCGCCCGGCTGGCCGGCGACTGGTTCGCCGCCCACCTCGCGCCGCCGGCCGGCGACGGGTGAGGCGGCGGGCGGGCGCATGGAGAGACGGTCGCTTCAGGCCGCCCACCAGGCGTCGGCGATCGCGCCCCGGGTCGACGAGGTCCGGGCTACTCCGTGACGATCGAGGTTCGTCAGACACGCTGCGCTGGCCCGGGTTCACGCATGTCGGAGTCGTGGCGTGCACCGGGGGCTCCTCGTCCCCCTGCTGCCCATTCTCTTCGCCGCGCAGCCGCGCCTCAAGCGGACCAATGGGGCGCTTCGCGCCGACGCGGATCCGCTTGACCCGCGGCTCCGCGGCCAAGAACGGGCAGCTATCAGGGGGACGGGGAGGATGTGGGCACGCCTCACGCTTGGCGTGCCCGTTTCGCGTGCTTTGTCGGGCTGGGGACAGCGATGATCATCGGCGATCGCCTACATCACGAGGATTACCTGAGCTTCACCATGACTGTAGGGGTGTTGACGCTGGGGTAATCCTCGTGATGTCTCCCGAATCACGGCGAAATCTCACCAGGTGGACGCTCCACGACACCAACGCCACACAGTAACGGGCCCGACGCCCCCGGGCAGCCGTCGCCGCACTCCCCCCGTCCCCCTGATAGCTGCCCGTTCTCAGCCGCGGGCAGCAGGGGGACGGCCAACCGCAGGCGAACCCTTCAGCGCTGGAAGAGCCCGACCAGCGTGCCGCGCTCGATCATCGCCGCGTCCGCCGCCCGGTACACGTCCTCGACGGTGGGATCGTCCGGCAGCTCGACGGGTGCGGAGAGCGCGTACAGCCGGAAGAAGTACCGGTGCGCGGGGTCGCCCGGCGGCGGCGCCGGCCCGCCCCACCCGATCTCGCCGAACCCGTTGCGCCAGGCCCGGCCGCCGGGCGGCGTCTGGTGCTCGGGGACGCCACCGCTGTGCGCGTCGATCCCGGTGACGAGCCAGTGGAGGAACGGGCCGCGGGGCGCGTCCGGATCCTCGCACAGCAGTAGCAGCTCGACCGCGTCCGTCGGGACGCCGATCCACTCCAACGACGGCGACACGTTCTCCTCGTCGTGGCCATGGCGGCCCGGAATGGCCGTGTGGTCGCTGAAGTCCGGGCTGCGCAGCTCGATGCCGGCCACACTCCCACCTCCGCTCACGATCGCGTCTGCGCGGGCGCGTACCCGCAACCGCGGCCGGCAAACCGGGCGGCGTCAGCCGCGGCGTTTCCGGGCGGGCGCGAGCGGATCGGCGCCGGGCCGGTCGTCGGGCATCTGACGTCGGCGACCGTGCTGCGAGCCGGCACCACCGCGGCCGTCGGCGCCTTCGGCATCCCGCGCGCCGACGTCGAGGTGGCGATCCAGTTCCAGGCCCCCGTCGACCCCGGCGGCGGGGCCGACGCTGTCAGGGCGGCCGCCGGCCGGTTCGGCGTGGCGCTGGAACTGTGCGACCTGGGCGGTGGCGACGACGCACCCACCATCGTCGCGTCGAACGTGTTCCACCGCGCCGTCGCCTTCGTCGAGGCCGGGGACGTCGTCATCACCGGCTCGATCGTGCAGGTCCCGATCCGCGCCGGTCAGGCCGTCGTCGCGGAGCTCGACGACCACGGCGCCGTCGGGCTCACGCTTGCGCCCTGAACCAGCGCCACCCGTCGTCCTCCCGCGGCGGCCGGTCGCGCGCCGCCACCCAGGCGGCGATCCACCCCGCCTCCGCGGCGCCGTCGAGCAGATACGTCCAGCGCAGGCGGCCGGCGGGCACGTAGATCAGGTCGATGGCCAGGAGCGTGGCCGCCACGCCGAGGCCCAGCCGGCGCGCGAGCCGCACGCCGTCGGGCCCGGGCGGCGCGGTCAGCTGCACCACGCCGGCCGTACTCAACAGGCCCGCGACGGTGTACTCGAGCCATCGGTCCTCCTTCGGCCCGAACACCGCCTCGAACGACCGCACGCTCACGATCGGCCACAGGCCGCCGGCCAGGTTGAAGGCGCCCTGGGCCCGTGCCAGCGACCGCGGGTCGTCGCGCCAGGCGCCTTTCACGCGGCGCCGGTGCCGACTCTGCGCGGCGACCGGCCGAGGAGGAGTCCGAGCAGCACCATCCCGGCGGCCAGAGCGAAGTGGAGCCAGTCGTCCGCGGTGTTGACCGGGACGAAGTTCGCCGAGCTCTCGTGGTCGACGAACAACCCGTACAGCCACAGCACCGCGTAGACGAGGCCGCCCCAGACGAGGAAGTTGCGGGCGCCGGCGACCGTGCGTGCCAGCGCCAGCCCGGCCACGCCGAACAGCAGGTGCACGATGTTGTGCAGGATCGAGACCTGGAAGACGCCCAGGAGCATCGCCTCGGACTCGTGCCCGGCGAACTCGATCGTGTCGAAGTCCGTGGTGATACCGGGCACGAAGCCGGCCACCCCGACCAGCAGGAAGACCACCCCGACGACGGTGGCCGCGGTCTGCACCGGCGTCGCCGTCATGCCCCTCCTGGTGTCGCCCTGTGCCATCTCGCCCACCCCTTACCGAGAACGTCGTGGACCGCGCCGGCCGAGCCGGGTTGGCCGGGCCGCGGCGGCTCGTCGTCACATGTCCCACTGGCCGCCGCGACCCGTGCAGGTGAGATACCCCCCGAGGGCTGTCGCACGCACCCGCCCGCCCGACGGCGTGCGGTGACCCAGGACTCGCGGGTCAGGGCCGGTGGTAGTCGTCGTCGGCGACGTGCTCCAGCCAGGTGGCGCCGTCGCCGTCCGCCGTGCCTTCCACGAGCGCCAGGTGCTCCATGAAGTCGCCGGGGGTCGCGCCGTGCCAGTGCTCCTCGCCGGGCGGCGTGTAGACCGTCTGGCCGGGGTGCACCCGAAGGATGGTCCCGTCGCGGGTGCCCATCAGCGCGATGCCGGCGGTGACGTGGAGGGTCTGCCCGTGTGCGTGCGAGTGCCAGGCCGTGCGGGCTCCGGGCGCGAACCGCACCCGGACGGCGATCATGCGCGACGGCGCGGGCTTGCGGGTGGCGATCGCGTCGATCCAGACGTCGCCGGTGAACCAGTCGACCGGTCCCTTCACCGTGGCGGGCTTGGGCTCGATGATCACGCGTCCGCCTCCGTCCTCGGCGTCGTCGCGGCCTGCGTGTCCGTGCGCGGCGATGCCGCCCAGGAGGCGAGCAGCCGCAGTCGCTCGGCCGACGGCGAGCCGGGCTCGGCGCTGTAGATGGTGAGGGTGAGGCCGGGCTCGGCCGCCATCTCCAGGCCCTCGTAGGCGAGGCTGAGGTCGCCGACGACGTGATGGTGGTAGTGCTTCGTCCCCGACCCGTGCAGGCGCACGTTGTGCGCACCCCAGCGGGTGCGGAACTCGTCGCTGCGGGTGGACAGCTCGCCGACGAGGTCGTGCAGGTCCTTGTCGCGCGGGTCGCGGCCGGCCTCGGTGCGCAGGATCGCCACGACGATGTCGGCGGCCGCCTCCCACTCCGTGTAGAACCGGCGCGCGGCGGCATCGAGGAAGGTGAACCGTGCCAGGTTCACCGGGTGCTGCCCGTTCGCGGCCGCGAACGTGTAGACCTCGTCGTAGAAGGCCCGGGCCAGCGGATTCGCCGCGAGCAGGTCCATCCGGCCGTTGCGCACGAACGCCGGCCCCTCCGTCACCGCGTCCAGCGCCCACTGCAGGCTCGGACGCACCGTCCATTGCTTGCCGACGCGGCGGCGCGGCCGCACCAGCGCGCTCGTGCCGTCGGCGGCCTGGGCGAGGTCGAACAGGTGGGCCCGCTCGGCGTCGTCGAGCCGCAGCGTGCGCGCGATGGCGTCGAGCACACTCGTCGAGACGCCGCCCAGCGCGCCCCGCTCGAGCTTGGAGTAGTACTCCACGCTGACGCCGGCCAGCGCCGCCACCTCGCTGCGACGCAGCCCGGGCACCCGCCGGTTCGTGCCGGCGGGCAGGCCGGCCTGTTCCGGCGTGATCCTCGCCCGCCGCGAGAGCAGGAACTCGCGGACCTCGTGACGGTTGTCCATGCTTCGAGGCTAGGCCGTGTCCGCGCGCCGTGGGGTGCCCTGCCAGTACACGTCACGACAGGAACTCCCACGTCGCTCGCCATCCGGGTTTCCTTGACGCCGTGAACACAGAAGGGAACCAGACCATGCGTGGAGCGGTCATGTACGCCCCCGGCGACGTCCGCGTCGAGAACCGCGACGTGCCGGCGATCGTCGAGCCGGCCGACGCGATCATCCGGGTCGCCGCGGCCTGCATCTGCGGGTCGGACCTGTGGCGGTACCGCGGGATCGAGCAGCTGACCGGCCCGGCGCCCATGGGCCACGAGTACGTCGGCGTCGTGGAGCAGCTGGGCTCCGCGGTGACGACGCTGCGACCCGGCGACTTCGTCGTCGGCTCGTTCTTCGCCTCGGACAACACCTGCGAGATCTGCCGGGCCGGCTACCAGACGCACTGCGTCAACCGCCGGCCCGGCGCGGCGACCGGCGCGCAGTCGCAGCTGCTGCGCGTGCCGCTGGCCGACGGCACCCTCGTCGCCACCCCCGGACAGCCGGACGCGGACCTGGTCCCGTCGCTGCTGGCCGCCTCCGACGTGCTCGGCACCGGCTGGTTCGCCGCCGTCGCCGCCGAGGCCGGGCCGGGCAAGACCGTCGCCGTCGTCGGTGACGGCGCCGTCGGCCTCCTCGGCGTCCTCGCGGCCAGGCAGCTCGGCGCCGAGCGGATCATCGCCATGTCGCGGCACGCCGACCGGCAGAAGCTGGCCCGCGAGTACGGCGCCACCGACATCGTCGAGGAGCGCGGTGACGCCGGCGTGGCCAGGATCAAGGAGCTGACGAACGGGCTCGGCGCGCACAGCGTGATCGAGGCCGTCGGCACCCAGGAGTCGATGATGCAGGCGATCCGCGCCACCCGCGCCGGAGGCCACGTCGGGTACGTCGGCGTCGCCCACGACGTCAGCCTGCCCGGGGAGGAGCTCTTCTTCTCCGGCGTCCACCTGCACGGCGGGCCCGCGCCGGTGCGCCGGTTCCTGCCCGAGCTGATCCAGCTCATCTGGGACCGCGCGATCGACCCCGGCAAGGTCTTCGACCTCACCCTCCCGCTCGACCGGGCGGCCGACGGCTACCGGGCCATGGACGAGCGGACGGCGATCAAGGTGCTCCTGCAGCCGTGATGGCGCCGTCCTCGCCGTGCTTCCGCGGCGCCTGCGGGTGGGCCCAGCTGGCGAGCAGGCCCAGCGCCTCGCGGGAGCTGGAGCCGGGGGCCGTCGTGTAGACGAACAGCGCCTGGTCGCCGTCGGCGGGAAGGGTGAAGGTCTCGTAGTCGACGGTGAGCTCGCCCACGACCGGATGGCGCAGCCGCTTGGCGCCGAAGGTGCGCTGGTGGACCTGGTGCTCGGACCACCAGCGCCGGAACTCGGGGCTGGCCAGCGAGAGCTCGCCGACGAGCTGCTGCGTGCCCGGGTCGTCCGGCATGCGGCCGGCGTCGAGGCGGAGGCTCTCGACGGCGTTGCGCGCCTGCTGCTCCCAGTCGACGAAGAGGGCGCGCGCCTCGTCGGAGAGGAGCATCCAGCGAGCGTAGTTGCGCTCGCGGGCCGGCAGCCGGTCGAAGTCGGTGAACAGCGCCCGCGCCATGCGGTTGGCCGCCAGCACGTCGGTGCGGCGGCCCAGGATGAGCGCGGGCTGGGTGTCGAGCGCCTCCAGCAGCTGATGGAGGCCGGACCGGACCCGTTGCACCGTCGCGCGCGGCCGCGGACGCGGCGAGCCCGCGGCGCCGACGAGATCGCTCAGGTGCTTGCGCCCGGCCTCGTCGAGGTCGAGCGCGCGGGCGATGGCGTCCAGCACCTGGGTCGACGGCACGATGCGGCGGCCCTGCTCCAGGCGCGTGTAGTAGTCGGTGGAGACGCCGGCGAGCAGCGCCACCTCCTCGCGGCGCAGCCCCGGCACGCGGCGGATGCGGCCGTCGGCGGGCAGAGGGGTCTCGGCGGGGTCGCGGGCGGCTCGAGCGCGGCGCAGGAAGTCGGCGAGTTCTCGGTGTGGATCGGCCACCCGTCCATGCTCCCAGACGCGGCCTCGTCCCGCCTGGGTCGCCGAGTCCTAGGTTGCCCCGGACCAGGACGGACGGGGCCGGTTGTGCGCCTCCGGAGCCCTCTCGCGGGAGCGAGCCTGGAGTCGTCCGGCCGCGACGAGACGGCCGACCGGTCCAGAAGGAGCACCCATGGCACTGCCCACCACCGGACCCGCGACGTGGTTCGTCACCGGCGCGTCCCGAGGCCTCGGCCTCGCCCTGGTCACCCAGCTGCTGGAGCGCGGCGACAACGTCGCCGCCACGACGCGCTCGGTCCAGCGCCTCACCGCCGCGCTCGGCGGCGTCGACACGAGCCGGCTGCTGCCCCTGGAGGTCGACCTCGCCGACGAGGAGCAGGTGCGCGCAGCGGTCACGGCGACGAAGGAGCGCTTCGGCGGCCTCGACGTCGTCGTCAACAACGCCGGCTACGGGTTCCTCGCCGCGGTCGAGGAGGTCACCGACGCCGAGGCGCGGGCCATGTTCGACGTGCAGGTGTTCGGCGTCTGGAACGTCCTGCGGGCCGTGCTGCCCGGCTTCCGTGAGAATCGTCGCGGCCACATCGTCAACGTCTCGTCGATCCTCGGGCTCACGTCGTTCCCCGGCTGGGGCCTGTACTGCGCCGGCAAGTACGCGCTGGAAGGCCTCACCGAGTCGCTCGCGGCCGAGGTCGCGGACTTCGGCATCGACGTGACCCTCGTCGAGCCCGGCTACCTGCGCACCGACTTCCTCAGGCCGCAGTCGCTCGGCCTGCCGAGCACCACGGTCGACGCGTACTCGGACGTCCGCGCGATGACCGCGGCGCACCAGGCCATGCCGGGCACCCAGCTCGGCGATCCCGCCAAGGCCGCGGCCGCGATCATCACCGTCGCCACCACCGGCACCGCGCCGCTGCACCAGATCCTCGGCTCGGACTCCCTCGGCCTCGCCGACGCCCGGGTCAAGGCGCTCGAGGCCGACATCGACGCCGCGCGCGCCCTGGCCGTCACGACCGACATCCCCGAGAGCTGAGCGGTCCCGGCCACGCTGCCGCCACCCGCTGCGCGGTTCAGCGGGTGGCGACGACGATCCAGGCGCGGGCGTCGAACTGGACGCCGTCCGGGGTCGCGCGTGCGGCCAGCTCCGCGCGCAGTCGCCCGCGTGCCCGGACGAGGTCGGCGCCGGTGAACCGGGCGAGGGCCTGCTGCGGATCCCGCAGCTGCAGCACCGCCTCGAGTGCCGCGTCGACGTCCGCGCCGTACCAGACCCGCCGGGACACCTCGGAGAACTCGACGTCGCCGAAGCCCGCGGCGCGCAGTAACGCGTGCGTCGACTCGCGACCCGCGAGCGAGAACGCGCTGTCGTCGGCGGGCGGCCGCTCGGCACCGCCCAGGACGGCATCGATCAACGGGCCGGCCCACTCGTTGGCGGCGCGTTCCCGCCAGACCATCATCACCAGCCGCCCGCCCGGCTTGGTCGCCCGCGCGAGGTTGCCGAACGCGGCCGCGGGGTCGGTGAAGAACATGGTCCCGAACCGGCTCATCACCAGGTCGAACGCCGCGGCGGGGAACGGACGCGTCTGCGCGTCGGCGACGTCGAACGCCACGTTGCGCAGACCTTCGGCAGCGGCGAGCTCGCGCGCCTCGTCGATTCGCGCCTTCGACACGTCGACACCCAGGACGTGCCCGTCGGCCGCAGTCCTGGCGGCGTCGCGAGTGGTGCGGCCGCTGCCGCAGCCGACGTCCAGCACGCGATCGGCCCTCCCGATGCCGAGCGCGGCGCGGAACGGCGGGTCGAGATGCCGGAGCTCGGCGTCGTAGTCGAAGGCCACGGCCTCGACGCTAGCGGCGGCGGCACACCCGTGGAAACCTGAGTCGGGAGCACTCAAGTCCGGAACAGACGCCGAGGTCACAGCGTTCACCCCATAGGTGCACCGCACCGAAGGACAGAAGGGAAACGCACACCATGCGCCGTTTTCGCAACGGACTCAAGACCGCCGTGCTGCTCGGTCTACTCACGGCGCTGATCCTCACCGTCGGGTACTGGCTCGGCGGCGCGCCGGGGCTGGTCATCGCCACGGTGCTGTCGCTGGCGATGAACGCGGGCAGCTACTTCTGGTCGGACAAGCTCGCGCTGCGGGCGATGGGCGCACGTCCGGTGAGCCCGGCGCAGGCGCCTGAGCTGTACGCCATCGTGCACGAGCTCGCCAGTGCCGGCGGCCGGCCGATGCCTCGCCTGTACGTCAGCCCGGTCGCGCAGCCGAACGCGTTCGCCACCGGCCGCGACCCCGAGCACGCCGCGGTCGCCGTCACCGAGGGCATCCTGCGGCTGCTGAGCCCGCGCGAGCTACGCGCGGTGCTGGCCCACGAGCTGTCGCACGTGTACAACCGCGACATCCTCATCTCCAGCGTGGCCGCCGCGCTGGCCGGCATCGTCACCGCCGTCGCCAACCTGGCCCTCTTCCTCCCGTTCGGCTCCGATGACGACGACGCGCCCAACCCGCTCGCGGCGCTGCTCATGGTGTTCCTCGCGCCGCTGGCGGCCGGGCTGATCCAGCTGGCCGTCAGCCGCAGCCGCGAGTACGAGGCCGACGCCGACGGCGCGCAGCTGTCCGGCGACCCGCTGGCCCTGGCCAGCGCGCTGGCCAAGATCGAACGCGGCGCCCGCGCACTGCCGCTGCCCGCGGACCCGGCCATCGCGTCGAAGGCGCACCTCATGATCGCCAACCCGCTGGCCGGCGGCGGCATGGCGAACCTGCTGCGCACCCACCCGCCGACGGTGGACCGCATTCGCCGCCTCCAGGCGATGGCCGGCGCCGCCGTGCGGTGACGCGCATCGCCCGGTGACCTCAGCGGGCTCGCCCCTCGGCCAGCATCGCGACCGAGGCGGCGACCCGCTTGGCCCGCGTCTCGGGCTTCTTCGCGCCGGTCACCTGCAGCACGTGCCACTGCTGCCTGCTGTGAGACAGCGTCTGCCAGAACTCCTTGGCCGCCGGCGCGGCATCGAGCGCGGCGCCCAGGTCGTCCGGCATCTCCACCTCGCGCGGCGCGGTGTCGAGCTCGACCTCGACGTCATAGGTGTCGCCGACGGTGACGACGGCGTCGGGCACGACGAAGCCGGCCTTGCTGCCGCCACTGGACTCGAGCACGCTGCTGAATCGCACCACGCGGTCTCCTCTCGGTTCCGATCACTCGAAGCTGAAGTCGGACGGCATGTCGTGGAAGTACCCGGTCTCGGCCCGCCGGGCGATCCGCCAGCCGTCCGCGGTCCTGACGAGCTGGTCCTCGTACCAGAGTCCCTGGAAGAACATCCGCGCCTCGCCGTTCCCGCGGTCGAGGACCACCGGGCAATGGCAGACGGTCTTCGCCCTGGCCGTGTCGCCGTCGATGTCGACGCGTGAGGTCGAGATGGCGTGCTGGATCACCACCACGCGCTCCAGCGCGCGGGACAGGAACGTCACCATGTCGTCCACGCTGTTGCCCGGCCCCGCGGTGACGTCGTCGATGACGGCGTCGGCGGTGTACACGGCCCGGTAGGCGGCCCAGTCGCGCTCGTCGATGGCGTGGCAGTAGCGGACGAGGAGTTGCTCGATCTCCAGCCGGTCGGCGATCTCTTGCAACGACATCGTCATGCCGAGGGCCTCCGTCTCCGACCGGGGTCACGTCACGCACAGTGTGCCAGCGGCGGCCGGAGAACATGAAGGTTGCGACCCCGGTCTCCGCAGCGAACCGGGGCCGCAACCTCACCTCTGTCATCGCCGCCGCGGCCCAGAGGGGTACGGGTGGTTCGAATCTTTCTTTCGACGCCTTCGTGGCGGGGTTCGCGCGGGGCTCGCCGCGTTGGTTATGGGCGGCGTTACTGCCCTGAAGCGTCCACCTGGTGAGATTCCGCCGTGATTCGCGGGCCATCACGAGGATTACCCGAGCATCACCAGGGCTGTAAGGGTGTTGATGCTCAGACAAACCTCGTGATGTCAGCGATCCTGGATGATCATCGCTGTCCACAGTCCGGCAAAGCGGGGCGAAACGGGCACGCCAACCTCGAGGTGTGCCCACATCCTCGCCGTCCCTCTGATCGCTGCCCGTTCTTGGCCGCGGGCGGGTGGTCATGCGGTCATCGTCGCGCGAAGCGCCAACAGTCCGCTTGACGCGCACGTTCGCGGCAAGAGGATGGGGCAGCAGGGGGACGGCGGCCCGAACCCCTTCGGCACCGCGTGGCCGATACTGACGCCATGCGGCTGGTATCGATCGGCGACAGCTTCACCGAGGGCGTGGGCGACGAACTCCCGGACGGCTTCCCCCGCGGCTGGGCGGACCTGCTCGCCAGCGGCCTCGCCCGCGACCGCGGTGCGCCGGTGGAGTACGCCAACCTCGCCGTCCGGGGACGGCTCGCCGGCCAGATCGTGGCAGAACAGCTCGAGCCGGCGCTGGCGCTCGAGCCGACCGCGCTCACCTTCAACGGCGGCGGGAACGATCTGCTGCGCCCGCGAGCCGACATCGGCCGCCTCCGCGCGCTCACCGAGCACGTCATCCTGCGCTGCCTGGAGTCCGGCGTCCAGCCGATCGTCCTCAGCGGCGGCGACCCCACCCGCGGCCTGCCCTTGGGCAGACGCATGCGCCAGCTCGGCGACCGGCTGACGTCGGAGGTGGTGGCGCTCACGGCGAAGTACGAGGTGCCGTTCACGAACAACTGGGCCGACGCCGAGCTCGCCCGTGCCGACTACTGGGCGGAGGATCGTCTGCATCTGAACTCCGCCGGTCACCAGCGGGTCGCGGCCCGCGTGCTCCAGACGCTGGGCGCCTCGTACCCGGACGAGTGGATGGCCCCGGCCGCCGGACGCCGGACGGCGCCGACCGTGGCGGAGAACCTGCGCTACTACCGCCGCTACGTCCTCCCGTGGGTGCGTCGCCGGCTCACCGGCCGCTCGTCCGGCGACGACCGGACCGGCAAGTACCCGGACTGGATCGTCGTCGAGCCCGGCCTGCCGGCCGCATGACCCGGGGCCCGGCACAGAACGTGCCGGGCCCCGGTTCTTGCCGACCGCGGCGGGGAGGAGAGTGCCCGCCGCGGTCAGGTCCCCGTCAGCCGAGGACGAAGCCGCCGCCGGTCCTCCCGACGTCGCTCTCGGCCGCGGCCCGCTGGATGCTGCTCGCCTCGCGCGCGGTGATGACGCCGTCGGCCTGCAGCTGGCGGGTGACCTCGGTGACGTGCCGGAGGAACGCCCCTCGGCTGCTCCACGACTGGTCGTCGAGGATGAGGTCGTTGACCGTCGTGCCACTGGAGACCGTCCGGTTCGCCACACCGGAGTCGACACCACCGACGATCACCGTGGTGTCGGCGACGACGACGGTCAGCGGCTGCCAGTCGCCGGCGTTGCCAGCCGCGTCCACCGACCGGTACTCGACCTCGTACACCGCCGCCGGATCGAGGGTGACCGGCCCCGAGTACACGGTGTGGTCGCCCTGGCCGGCCAGGCGGTAGTGCGTCTCGACGGCACCCGACGCCGCGTCCGTGGCGGCGAGCGTCAGCGTCGCCGGCCCCAGGTAGACGTCGCCGTCGAGCTGGCCCTCGACCGTCGCCGTGGTCTCCGGCGCGGTCAGGTCGACCGCCACCTCGACGGTGCCGGGCTCGGAGGTCCCGGCGGCGTTGGTCGCCCGGTACGCCACCGTGTGGGTGCCGTCCTGGTCCAGGGTGAGCGGCCCCGTGTAGGCGGTCCACTCCCCCTCGCCGAGGCGGTACTCGATGTCGGCCTCGGGGTCGTCGGCGGACAGGGTCACCGTCACCGGCGAGACGTACCAGCCGTCCTGGCCGTCCGGCTCGGCCGGAGCCACGGTGGCCGACACCGCCGGCACCTCGACGCCGGCGGAGAGCTCCATCCAGTTCACCCGCACCGGCCCGTCCGGGAAGACCAGATGCAGCGGGAACGTCCCCACGGTCGCGGCCAGGTCGACGGTGACGCTCTGCCACGTCGCGGCGCCGTCGGCCACCACGATGGTCGCGTCGTTGCCCTGACCGGACGAGTCCGCGACGGCGCTGCCGCCGGCCTCGTCGAAGTCGTAGGCGACGACGTTCCCGCCGGCGTCACCGGCGGGTCCGGCCATGAGCGCCTGGAGCTGCGCCTGAGTGAGAGCGCTGTCGAAGATGTGGAACTCGTCGAGCGTCGCGTTCAGGTACGGGTCCGCGGAGTACTGCGACCGGATCAGCCAGTTCTGGGTCGTCTCGCCGAGCTCGGCCGGGTTGAACGTCATAGCCGTGTTCGTCGCGACCGGAGCGCCGTCGAGCCAGAGCGTCCCGGTGGTTCCGGACAGCGTCACCGCCACGTGGTGCCACCCGGCGGGCAGCTCCTGGTTGTAGGTGATCTGCTGCTCGGAGGCCCCCGAGGGCTTGATGGCGTAGCGGAGCCCGGGGGCGCCGCCGGCGTTCGGCGTCAGGAACATGTTGACGCCGGTGCCGGACCCGAAGTCGAAGATCCGGGACCACTCCTGGCCGGTGGCGGCGCGGTTGACCCAGGTGGCGATGGTGAAGTCGCCGGTCAGGTCGCTGACCACGCCGGTCGGGAGCTCGGCGTACCGGGTGGCGCCGCCGGAGTTGAACTGGACGGCACTGCCGAACCCGTCCGGCCCCGGGACGCGGCCGATCTCCACGTCGCCGTCGATCTGGGCGGTGCCGAGCAGCTCGCCGTCCGGAGCGTCGCGCCGTACCTCGACCGTGGCGTCGTCGGCCGCGGCCACCCGCAGCGTCATCTCGCCGATGCCGGCGAGGTTGTACGGCTCGTACGACGCCCAGGCCCCGTCCTGGCCGGCGATGGCCTCGCCGCCGCCGGTCTCCGCGTCGCCCGCGTCGTCGACCTCGATGCCCGCCGAATCGGCGAAGTGCTCGGTCTCCTTGCGCGCCTGCTGCAGCAGGTGCGTGACGCCGCCGGTCAGCGCCGGCGAGCCCGGCTCACCGCCGTCGTCGGTGTAGCTGGCGGTGACGGTCAGCGAGATGTCCGCGGCGTCGCCGTGCTCGGCGTCGTGCTGGGTGACGATGACGCCTTCGCACCCGGTCTGCGGCTGACCCGGATGGACGTGGGCGTTGCCGCCCTCGTCGTGATACAGCCCCTGCTGGACGGTCACGCGATCGCAGTCGATCGCCGCGCCGGAACCGTCCTCGGCGTCGTCGACGGTGACCCGGTAGGGAATCTCGTCGCCCCAGTCGAAGACCTGCCCGTGGGCCGGGAACTCGATGGTCACCTCGGGCCGGGTGTTCCCGGCGGTGATGGTGAGGTTCGAGGTGCCGGACCGCCCCGACGGATCGGTGACCGTCAGCCGCACGGTGTACTCGCCGGGCTCGGTGTAGGTGTGCGTGGGGTTCGGCTCGTCCGACGTCGTACCGTCGCCGAAGTCCCACGCGAAGGTGAGCTCGTCGCCGTCCGGGTCGTTGCTGCCCTCGCTGGAGAACGTGACCTCGAGCGGCGTGGCCCCGGAGTCGCGGTCGGCGCCGGCCTCGGCGATCGGGGTGCGGGCCCCCTTCGTGTAGTTGATCTTGTACAGGCCGGAGTCGGGGTTGACGTTCCCTCCGGCGTAGTTGAAGTCCATGCCCCATTCGATGAGGTACATCGCGCCGTCCGGCCCGAACTCCATGTCGTGCGGGCTGCGGAAGAGCGTGCTCGGCATGAACTGCTCGAAGCTCTCGTAGTCGCCGTTCTCGTCCAGCCGCAGTGCGCCGATCCACTTCCGCGACCACTCCATGACGAACACGGCGCCGTCGTAGTACTCCGGGAACTGGCCGTCGCCGAGCAGGCCCTCCTCGTAGTGGTAGACGTCGCCGGCGTACGCCGTGCGGCCACCGCCCGTCGGGAGCTCCGGGAACTGCGGCGACACGCCGTACGGGTACCAGATGAACGCGTCCTTGGCCGGCGGCACCACGTCCAGGCCGGTGTTGAAGGGCGAGTCGTTGGCCGGGCCGTTCTCGCAGTCGAAGAACTCGCCGGGGGTGCTGGTGGCGAAGTCCCACTCGCGGTAGGCCTGGTTGTCGGCGATGCAGTACGGCCAGCCGTAGTTGCCGGCCTCGCGGATCTGGTTCCACTCGTCGTACCCGCGCGGGCCGCGGTTGGGGTTGTCGCTGCCGGCATCCGGCCCGACCTCGCCGGCGTAGACCCAGCCGGTCTCGTCGTCGATGGCGATCCGGAACGGGTTGCGGTGGCCCATGGTGTAGATCTCCGGCCGGGTGAGGTCCGGGTCGGAGGTCTCGGGCGGGAAGAGGTTCCCCTCGGGGATGGAGTACGTGCCGTCGTCCTCGGGGGTGATACGGAGGATCTTCCCGCGCAGGTCGTTGGTGTTGCCCGAGGTCCGGCGCGCGTCGTAGGAGCGCTTGGCGTCCTCGCTCACCTGGCCGTCGTAGATGCGCCCGTCGATGGGGGCGTAACCCTGCGACGCGAAGTGGGCGGTGTCGTCCCCGGTGGAGATGTAGAGGTTGCCGTCGGGTCCGAACCTCATCGAGCCGGCGGAGTGGCAGCAGACCTCTCGCTGGTGCGGGATCTCCAGCAGCACCGACTCCGACGCCAGGTCCAGCTCGTCGCCGTCGACGGTGAACCGGGAGACGTGCTGCACCTCCGGTGACGGGGCGCTGTAGAAGAGATACAGCCACTGGTTGGTCTCGAAGTCCGGGTCGAGCGCGATGCCCAGCAGACCGTTCTCGTTGCCGCGGTGCACGGGAATCTGCGCGGCGACCTTCACGGCGCCCGTGTCGGGCTCGTAGATCTTCACGGTGCCGCCCAGTTCGACGTAGAACACCCGGCCGTCGGGTGCGACGGCGAGCTCCATCGGGTTGGCGGTGTTGTCGTCGAGGGCGATCTTCTCGAACGAGGCTTCGGTGGGAATGCCCTCACGCGGCTCGCCGCAGTCGCCCTCGGCGACGCCGGCGGCCCACTCGATGCCGCCGAGCAGGTGCTCGCGCATCAGCGGCTCGTCGTAGTGCTCGGAGCTGTGCCCCAGCGCGGTGTACCAGGTGCGCCCGCCGTCGAAGTTGGCGCACCAGGCGATCGGGTGGTCCGCGCCCATGGCGCCGGACCCCGGGTTGTAGGTCGACTCGTCCAGCGTGGCCAGGACGTGGACCTTCTCCCGCGGGTTGGCCGTGAAGTTGTACCACTCGTCCTCGCGGACCCATTCGGCCGGCAGACCGGCCGTCGACGGGTGGGTGGCGTCCTCGATCCGGACCGTCGCGTCCTGGAACTGGTCCGCGCCGGAGGGGTGGTTGCGGAAGAAGGCGCCGCCCATGAGATCGGACCACCAGGGCCAGTTGGTCTTGTCCATGTTCGACGTCGAGTGCAGGCCGGCGAATCCGCCGCCGCGGTGGATGTAGCGCTCGAACGCCTGGCGCTGGCCGGCGTCGAGGGTGTTCTCGCCGTCGGTGAAGAAGACGATGGCCTCGTACCCGGCCAGACCGTCATCGGTGAAGACCGCCGCGTCCTGCGTCTCGGTCACCGTGAACCCGTGGTCGGCGCCCAGCTCCTCGACGGCCGCGAGGGCGGCCGGGATCGAGTCGTGCCGGAAGCCGGTCGTCTTGTGGAAGAACAGGACGTCGTACTCGTCCTCGGCCTCGTGCGCCGAGCCGATGGCGGTGCCTGTGAGCAGTGAGGCCAGGAAGGCCGTCGCCGCCGTGACTGTGCTGTAACGATAAAGTCGTCGCATTGACCTCTCACCGTCGCTTCGTTGCGGATGGGGACCGACCCGACGTGCAGAGTTCGCCTAGGACACACCCCCTCCCCGCACCACTCCGGTGAGGAAGGCGAGACCGTCGACGGCGATGGCGTCCTGCGTCTTCGCCAAGGGCCGCCAGATCGACGCCGCCGTCGCGATGGTCGCGTTGTCACCGGTGAACGACTCGATCACCAGCGGGCCCCGGTATCCGGCCGCGTCGAGCGCCGCGACGATGCCGGGCCAGTTCAGGTGATCCGCTCCCGGCGCGCCACGGTCGTTCGCGCACACCTGGACGTGCGCGATCCGGCCGGCGGCCCTCCGGATGGCCTCGGTGATGCTGCGTTCCTCGATGTTCATGTGGAACACGTCCAGACCCAGGCCGCAGCCCGCGGCCGGGAGGCCGTCGAGGGCCTCCAGCGCCTGGTCGACGGTGTTGATGAGGCTGGTCTCGAAGCGGTTGAGGGGCTCGACGGCGACGGTGACCCCGGCGTCCATCGCATGCCCGACCACCGGTCCGAGGCTGTCGCGCAGCTGCGCGTAGCACCCCCGGCGCTCGGCCTCGCCGATGCGCCACGTCCGGCCGACCGAGGTGTAGATCGGCCCGGCGACCACCGGCGACGAGACCGCCGCGGCGACGTCGACGACGTGCCGCAGGAAGTCGCGTGTGGTGCCGATCGTCTCCCGGTCCGTCGCCACCAGCTCGCGGCCGGGTCCCATGCCGACGACGACGGTGGCCGACAGGCCGAGCGAGTCCAGCAGCGTCGCGGCCCGGCCCGGGTCCCAGTCGCCCACGTTCTCGACCGGGAGCTCGATCACGTCGAAACCCCACTCGCGGATCCGCGGTGCCAGCTCGGCCAGCCGCTGGTCGGTCAGCGGCGAGGTCCAGATCCAGGTGTTGGCACCGAGCTTCCTCGTCGACGTCATGCGCGCTCCCCTTCCGTGTGGTTGCTCGCCGTGGCGATGCCGGCCGGCGCCGTCGAGCCGACGCCGAGATAGCGGTGCTGCAGCTCGGGCCGGTCCAGCAGCTCGTCGCCGGTGAACTCGGCCTCGATGCGGCCGGAGACCATGACGAGCTGCCGATCGGCCATGCGCACGGCCGCCCGCAGGTTCTGCTCGACGACGAGGACGGCGACGCCCTCGGCCACCAGGTGATGGACGGCGTCGACCAGCACGTCGACGATCGTGGGCGCGAGCCCTTCCGAGGGCTCGTCCATCACGACCAGCGGCGCGTTCAGCAGCAGCGCCCGGCCGACGGAGAGCATCTGCTGCTCCCCGCCGGACAGGTCGGCTCCGCCGTGGTGCCGGCGCTCGGCGAGCCGCGGGAACAGCTCGTAGACCGCGGCGGGCGTCCACCTCCTGCCGCGGGTCCGCCGGGCCAGCATGGCGAGATGCTCGTCGACCGTGAGCGACGGGAACAGCCGGCGTCCCTGGGGGACGTAGGCGATGCCGGCGAGGGCGATCGTCTCGGGCGCGAGCCCGTCCAGCCGCCGGCCGGCCAGCCGGACCTCCCCGCCCGACGGCGGCAGGAACCCGACCAGCGTGTCGCAGAGCGTGGTCTTGCCCATCCCGTTGCGCCCGACGACGGCGACCGACTCGACCCCCATGCTGAAGCTGAGCCCGTCGAGAACCACCGACGCTCCGTAGCCGGCTCGCAGGCCGCGGACCTCGAGCAGTGCGTCGTCCGGTGTCATGCCGCCGCCTCCGTGCCGAGATAGATCCGATGGACGTGCGGGTCCGCACGCACCTGCTCGGGCGTGCCGGCCATGACCTGCTCGCCGTCGGCCATCACGACGACCCGCTGCGCGATGCGGAACGCGACGTCCATGTCGTGCTCGATGAGCAGCAGGGTCAGCCGCTCGTCGAACGACTCGAGCAGGTCGACGAGCCGCTCCCGCTCGCCACGGGAGAGGCCCGATGCCGGTTCGTCGAGCAGCATCACGTCCGGCCGGGTCGCGATGGCCATCGCGAGCTCGAGCTGCCGTCGCTGACCGTGTGCGAGCTCCCCCGCCACCGTGTCGAGCTGGGCCGACAGCCAGACCCGGTCGGCGACCTCGCCGGCCTCGTCGCTCATCGCGCGATCGGCCGGAGACCGCCAGAGCGCCCGGTGCCGGCCGCGATGACCGGCGAGCGCCAGGTAGATGTTCTCCCGCACCGTCAGGCCGGAGAAGGCGCGTGCCTTCTGGTACGTCCGCGCCAGCCCGAGACGGGGACGGTGCCGCGACGGCCGGTAGGTGCAGTCCTGCCCTCTGATCACCACCGCACCGGCCGTCGGCGCGATGTCGCCGGCGATGACGTTGAACAGCGTGGTCTTGCCGGCACCGTTCGGTCCGATGACGGCCAGTCGCTCGCCCTGCGCGATGTCGAGATCGACACCGCGCAGGGCGCGCAGGCCTCCGAACGCCACCGTGACCGCGCGGACCTGGACGACGGACGCCATCGTGGTCTCCCTAGCTCTGCGGGACGCCGTCGACGACCGGGATGGCGTTGCCCACCCACGGCAGGTCGCGCTCTTCGCAGGCCGGGAAGTCCCGGCCCGGCGAGGGGGTGTCGGGGCTGAAGGTGCCGCCGAAGGTCTGGTCGACGCCCGGCACGATGGCCACGGTCTCCTGGACGACCTCGCCGGACTCGTCGAGCACCAGGCGCGACAGGCCGACGTCGACGATGCCGCTGCGGTTCTCGTCCAGGCTGATGTCGCCGTACGGGAGGTCCAGCGTCAGCCCGGCGATCGCCTCGTGGAAGGCGTCGAGGTCGGAGATGTCGCCGCCGACCGCTTCCAGCGACTCCACCAGCGCGACCCCGGCGGTGTAGTAGCCGTAGAAGAAGCCGAACGCGGCGGCCACCGACGGCGGCGCGGGCTCGTTGCCGCTCAGCGAGCCGGGGATGGTCTCCCAGGTCTCGTCCGCCGCGGCCAGGTACTCCTCGATCTCGGGGGTCCGGACGTCGCCGGGCAGCGTGGCGAAGCCGCCGACGTAGGCCCCGGCGATGTCGGTGCCGAGCGCCTGCGCCAGGTCGGGGTTGAAGAACAGGTTGCCCGCGTGCTGGTCGCCGGTGAGGTCGCCCTTGCCGTTGACGAACGCCTCCAGCGCCGCCTGCGTCCCCGTCCCGCCGACCGCCCAGAAGTAGCCGTCGACCTCGTCGGGGTTCGGCAGCTGAGCGATGTAGGACGAGTAGTCGGTGGTGCCCAGCGGCGGGAAGACGCGGTGGGTGACCTCGCCTCCGACGGCGCAGAAGTCGGCGATGAACCCGGCCGCCGACGTGTGGCCGAAGCTGTAGTCGTCGGCGATGACCGCGACCGTGTCCCAGCCCTCCTGGTTGTGCAGGAGGTCACCGAGGCCGGCGCTCCAGATGGCGCCGTCACCGTAGAACCGGAAGTAGTTGGGCGCCTGGACCTGCAGCGTCTGCTCCTGCGACCCCGAGATGCCGGCGAAGACGGTGAGCTCGGGGTTCGCCTTGGCGTACTCGGCGATCGCGATGCCCTCGTCGCCGGAGAGCGGTCCGATGATGACGTTGGCGCCCAGCTGCTCGACCAGCCGGCGCACCTCCTGCACGATGCGGTCGGCGGTGTCGTCGCCGCAGCCGATGCCGACCAGCTCGATCGGCGTGCCCGCGACCTCCGCGCCGCTGAACCCCTCCAGAGCGCTGGTCGTGGAGTTCGGGGTCGCGCCGGCGAACCGCGCGAGAGCGAGCGTGGTGCCCGCGACGACGTCCTCGTGGAAGCCGCCGAACGGGCCCTCGCACTGGCCCAGGATGCCCAGGCGGATACCGTCGCCGGTCCCGGACGGCGAGCCGTCGCCCTCTCCGGCGGCGTTCTGCTGGTCGGCCGGCAGCCCCGTCGAGTCGTCGTCTCCTCCGCCGCAGCCGGCGGCCAGCAGGGCCAGCCCGGCCGTCACGGACAGCGCCAGCGATGCCCGTCTCCTCAGTCTGCTCATGCTCGTGTCCCTCCGAGTTCCTTCCGGGTCGTGCGTACGGGTAGGCGGCGCGCGATCCCGGTCAGGCCCTCGGGCGAGAGGACCATGATCGCCAGGACGATGACGCCGATGACGGTGTTGAAGCGCGCCTCGGTGATGCCGATGCGGTCGACGAGCGGGAGGTCGCGCAGGTAGGTGAAGACCAGGACGTAGACGAAGGCGCCGAGCCAGGCGCCCTCCAGTGACGAGATGCCGCCGATGACGGCGATGATCAGCAGGATCAGCGTCGGGCCGATGGAGATCGACGCGGGATCGATCTGCCCGTTCCACCACACGTTCAGCAGCCCGGCGAGCCCGGCCGCGAACCCGGCCAGCGTGAACGCCAGCGCCCGGTGCAGCGGCACGTTGAACCCCAGCGACGCCATCCGGACCGGGTCGTCGCGGACGCCCTGCAGCGCCAGCCCGAACGCCGTCCGCCGGATCGCCCGGAAGCCCACGTAGGCCAGCACCGACAGCAGCAGGCCCGCGTAGTACAGCCGGACCGGCGGTCCCAGGAGGTCCGGCCGCTGGATGCTCGTGATGCCGCCGGGCCCGGAGATCTCGACGATCTGGGCGAACACGAAGTAGCCGATGACCCCGTAGACCAGGGTGAGCATGAGGAAGTAGATGCCCGTGGTCCGGCTCGCGATGGCGCCGAGCACGAACGCGACCAGCGTCGTGACGACGATCGCGAACACGACCGCGGCCCACGGATGCCACCCGAGGTTCAGGCCGCGGGCACCGCCGTCCAGGGCGGCATTGCCGAACATGAAGCCGGCGATCCCGAACATCAGGAGCTGCGCCAGCGAGGTCATGCCGCCGTACCTGGCCAGGAACACGATCGTCGCCGCTGCCAGGCCCAGGATCAGCGTCTGGGTCATGACGAAGTTGACGAAGAACGCCGTGGCGAGGCTCGGCAGCAGCACCAGGAGAAGGACCAGGCCGGCGAGGGCGAGTGTCTCGCCGGTCACGCGTTCGCGCAGGTTCATGCCGGCCTCCCGAACAGCCCGTAGGGACGGACGGCCAGCACGAGCGCCAGGAGACCGAACGTCATGATGATCGCGTAGTAGGAGTACTGGCTGGGCAGATACGCCGGTGAGAAGGCGACGACCGTGCCGTACAGCAGCGAGCCGGCGGCGGCGCCCTTGAGCGAGCCGAGGCCGCCGATGATCACGACGACGAGCGCGTTCAGCAGCCAGCTGCCGTCCGTTCCGGGGGCGGCGCCGGCGAACGACGCGCCGAGCACGCCGCCGACGCCGGCCAGGAAGGAGCCCACGAGGAAGGTGAGCGCGAACACCCGGCGGATGTTGATGCCCAGCCCGCGCACCATCTGCCGGTCGTCGACACCCGCCCTGATGACCATGCCGACGCTCGTCCGGTTCAGCCAGAGCCACAGCAGCACTCCCACCAGCACGGCGATGCCGAGCATGACGAGCCTGGTGACGGCGTAGCGCTCCCCCATGATCGAGAAGAAGTGCGTCACCGCGCCGGGCCAGACCACCCGCTGGGCCAGCCCGCCGAACTCACGCAACATCTGGTCGGCGAGCACGACCGTGATGGCGAGCGTCAGCAGGGTCTGACGCATCTCCTGGCCCTCGTTCCACTGCAGGAACACCTGCTGGATCGCGAGGCCGAGTACGGCCGCCACCCCGGCGCCGGCCAGCAGCGGGACCAGCCAGTCGAGCAGGCCCACGTCCGCCGGGTCGATGTTGCGCGACCGGCCCACCATCGCCTCCTGGACCCGGATGGCGACGTAGGCCGCGAGCAGGAACAACGACCCGTGGGCCATGTTCACGGTGCGCATCAGCCCGAAGATCAGCGTGAAGCCGGACGCTGCGACGAACAGCAGGCCCGCGAAGGTCACCCCGTCCAGGACCGTCACCAGGAACTTGCCGGGGTCGTCCACGGCCGCTCCGGCCGGTGCGCCGTCCGCGAGGAAGAGCACCCAGGCGGCGACGGCCACCACGACGACGGTGGCGACCCAGACCGGTGGCCGGCGCAACCGGGTCACCCGGCTCCTCTGGAAGCCCCGCTCCGCATCGGTCAGGGCAGGCGTCATCGATACCTCCACAGTCGAGCGCCGGATCGGCGCGTGGTCGCCGGAGGACCTGTGCGTGACGGCGGGCGTCAGCTCGTGTAGTCGGGGATCGCCACCCGGGTGCCGCCGTTCATGGCCGACTCGTGGGCGCAGATCCCGACGGACGTCCAGTTCGCGGCCGTGACCTCGTCGATGGCCGGCGCCCGGTCCTCGACGATGCTGCGGACGAACTCGTGTGCCAGGTGCGGGTGGGACCCGCCGTGGCCGCTGCCCTGGATGAACGAGAGGTGCTCGTTCTCGTCGTCGTAGACGCCGCGGGTGGTGAACGGCGCGATCTGCGGCGGCAGCCGGTGCGCGAAGTCGGGGATCTCGACGGGCTTGGGAATCTCGCCGACGTGCAGCACATGACCCGCGCCCTGCGTCTGTTCCCATTCGAATGTCGCGTGTTCTCCGAACACGGTGAAGCTCTCGACGTATTCGCGGGCCGTCTCGAACAACGACCGGGCGATCTCGGCGCCGACCGGGGAATTCCGCACCGTGATGAGAGCACTCTCGACCGCGAACGGCGACCCGTACTTCGCGGTGAGTTCCGGTGAGATCCGTCCCGAGCCGAGACAGACGACGCTCTCGGCCAGAGCGCCGGCCAATGACAGCACTGGACTCACCGCGTGAGTGGCGTAGTGCATGGGCGGAAGGCCTTCCCAGTAGCCGGGCCAGCCGGCCATCTCCTGGTGGTGTGCCCCGCGCAGGAACTGGATCCGGCCCAGCGTGCCGTTCTCGACGAGGTCCTTGACGTGCAGGAACTCGCGGGAGTACACGACGGTCTCCATCATCATGTACTTCTTGCCCGATTCCCGGACGGCCGCGACGATCGACCGGCATTCGTCCAGGGTCGTGGCCATCGGGACGGTGCAGGCGACATGCTTGCCGGCCCGAAGCGCTGAGATCGTGTGGTTCGCGTGGTCGGGAATGGGGGTGTTGATGTGCACCGCGTCGATGTCGGGGTCCTCGAGCATCGCGGCGAAATCCGTGTAGCGTCCGGCAACGCCGAAACGGTCGGCCGTCTCGTTCAGGGCGGCCTCGGTGCGTTGGCACACGGCCACGAGTTCGGCGTCGGGATGGGCTTGGTAAATCGGCACGAACTCCGAGCCGAAGCCCAGTCCGGCGATGGCTACCCGCACTTTCTGCGTCATCGTTGACCTCCTGTGTCGTGAAAGGCTACGGAGGACACATCGGGGCGAACCATGCGCAATCCAGCATCAGACCTTAGATTTTTTCCATGGGTGTCACAGGGACGCGGCACGTCGCGCTGCTGGTCGAAACCTCCAACGCCTACGCCCGCGGCCTGCTGGTCGGCGTGAAGAAGTACGTCGAGGAGCATCCGCACTGGTCGCTGTACCTCGCCGAGCACAGCCGGCACGAGACCGACTTCTCGTGGCTGGAGGGCTGGCACGGTGACGGCGTGCTGGCCAGGATCGAGAACGAGGAGACCGCCCGGTTCATCCGCCGCATCGGCCTGCCGACGGTCGACCTCAGCGCCGCCCGGCTGGTCCCGGAGCTCCCGGGCGTCGAGACCGACGACGGCACCATCGCGCGCTGGGCCGTCGGCCACTTCGCCGAGCGCGGCCTGCGCAACTTCGCCTTCTGCGGGGACGAGCGGTTCGCCTGGTCGGTGAAGCGGAGCGAGTGGTTCGCCGGGCACGTCCGCCAGCAGGGTGCGACTCCACACGAGTTCCGGATGAAGCCGTCCAGCATGCGCGCCGCCGACCGCGAGCTCCTGGCCGCCTGGCTCACCGGCCTGCCGAAGCCGGTCGGCGTCCTGGCCTGCTACGACATCGCCGGCCAGGAGGTCCTCGAGGCGTGCAAGATCGCCGGCCTGGCGGTGCCCGACTCCGTCGCCGTCATCGGCGTCGACAACGACGAGCTGATCGGCAACCTCACCACGCCGCCGTTGTCGAGCATCGAGCCCAACACGACCGCGACCGGGTACCTGGCCGCGCATCTGCTCGACCTGATGATGCAGGGCCACTCCCTCGAGCCGGGGCTGCGGCTCATCGAGCCGACCCGCATCGTCGCCCGGCAGTCGTCGGACATCCTGGCCGTCGAGGACCCGCTGGTCTCGGAGGCCCTGCGGTTCATCCGCGACAACTCCGACCAGAACCTCGCCGTCACCGCCGTGCTCCGGCACGTTGGGCTCTCGCGCCGTGCGCTCGACCTCCGGTTCGCCGAGACCCTCGGCCGGACGGTCCACCACGAGATCATCCGGGTCCGCGTCGCCCACGTCGCCGAGCTGCTCTCCTCGACCGACTGGACGCTGCAGCAGATCGCCGAGCGGCTGAACTTCAGCCACTCGGAGTACATGAGCGTCGTCTTCAAGAAGCACACCGGCCAGTCGCCCGGCCAGTACCGCCGGACCGTGAACGGCTCGGTCGCCCGCCAGGCGTTCTGGCAGGCCTGACCGGGAGTTTCGAGAAACCGGGCGCCCTCGTCGTCGAGTTGCGTCGCTCCCGTGTTCGAAATAGGCTGTCTGCATGCGTTGATGTCGGTGGTTCGCGGTGGCGGGAGGAGGTCGGCGTGCGCGCATCGCTCGGTAGCGGCACTGGTTTCCGGGCCGTGGAGCACGTCCGGCTGGTGCCCGTCGACGATCCGGCGGCGCGGCGGCTCGACGAGGCGCTGGCCGGGTTCCTGGCCGAAGGCAGCGGCAGCGGTCGGGAACGGCCCTTCGATCCCGTGCCGCTGCCGGCCGGGTTCGCGTCGGTGCCGCCCGGGCCGCGGCTGGGTGCGGCGCTGGCCGAGGTGCCGGTTCGCCGGGTCAGCGGTCACGACACCGTCGACGTGATAAGCGCGGCCCACCGGCAGGCCTGTCACGCCCAGGCGGTGTTCCTGCGTGCCCTGCTGGAGACCGGGATGCGCCGGCCCGGCAGCGGCGACACCGTGGCCCGGGTGGGCAGCCCGGGCGAGTTCGCCGCCGAAGAGGCCCGGGCCGCGCTGACGTGGTCGCGCCGCCGCGCGGACAGCACGTTCGAGTTCGCCTGGCAACTCTTCGAACGGCTGCCCATGCTGGGCGAGGCGATGCACGCCGGCCGGCTCGACGAGCCCC
>NZ_QUAL01000067.1 GCF_003579925.1 Jiangella rhizosphaerae
GGCAGCCCGGCGCGCTCCAGCCAGCGGGCGACGCGGACCTCGTTGCCGGCCGCGGCCGCCTGGCCGGGCCGGCCGACCCGGGCGATCACCTCGCCCGGGAGCCGGTAGACGGAGTTCTCGGCCCGGCGGAGCAGCTCGGCCGGCGCCGGGTCGAGCCCGGCGCGGCGGCAGGCGTGGTGCAGGACGCGGTGGGTGTCGTCGGCCGTCACGACGCCAGAGCGGTGGTGAGCCGATGCCGCAGCTCGGCCACCTCGGGGACGCCGGCGTGCCGGCCGGCGTAGGTGTGCAGCTCCGCGAGGTCCATGGCGGCTCGCCGCGAGTGCAGTCGCCCGGCGTCGGTGACGGCGGCCAGGCCGATGCGGGCCGCTTCGCCGGGATCGCCGACGGCCATGGTCAGCGACGCGAGCTTGGTCTGCGACATCGCGCGGGAGCGGACGTAGCCGGCGGTGTGGCCGTCGACGGCGGTCCGCAGGCGGGCCGCGGCCTCGGTGCGGTGGCCCTGCACGGTCAGGTCGAACAGCGCGTGCCCGGTGTCGCCGGCATGTTGGGCGGCGTCGTAGTACGACATCCACGGCGGGTCGCCGGCCGGGTCGGTGTGCGCGAACGCCTCGTCGGCCTGCCCGACGGCGCGCAGAGTGTCCTGGTAGCGGCCCAGCTTGGCCAGCGCGCGGGCCCGGGCGGTGTGCAGCATGGCCCGTTCGGTGGCCGTCAGCCGGTCGGACCGGACCAGCGCCAGCTCGGCATAGGTCAGCCCGAGGTCGGGTTCGCCGCGCCAGATCTCCTGCCGGGCCAGCGAGGACAGCACCTTGGCGCGCAGGTGCCAGCTGCCGACCTCCTCGGAGCAGGCCAGCGCGAACTTGAAGATCTGCCGCGCGTCGTCGTAGGCGCATGCGTCGAACGCCATATGTGCGGTGGCGTGGCCGAGCAGGCCGACCGCCTCGTGCAGCTCGACCCGCACCTCGGGCGTCGCCTGGGCGCCCAGCAGCTGCCCGAACCAGCGCAGCTGGGCGTTCGCGGCCTCGCGCACCCCCGCGCCGCCGTGACTGTGCCCCCAGCTGACCAGCAGGTCGGCGGCGCCGCGGACCTGTTCGATCTCGCTGCGGCCGACCCGCTTCGGGGCGTCGGACGGGCGCAGCGGCGCCAGCAGGTCGAGCAGCGTGGACGGCGACGTCAGCAGGCCGCCGACCCCCACGAAGGCCGCGCGGAGGAACTCGTGCCGCTTCACGTCCGGCTCGCCCACCGGCTGGAGGGCGACCGGCGCGGAGTGCAGCCGGCGGGTGTTGACGAAGCCGAGGTCGCGGTCGGTCGCCGCACCCAGGACGGCGCGCAGGGCGTCGCGGTAGGCGGCCTGCGGCCAGCGGATGATGCCGCGCTCGAGCTTGCCGATGTAGTTGTCGTCCAGCTCGTGCAGCCGGCCCGTACGTTCGAAGAGGTAGGCGTTGACGCGGTCGGCCAGCTCCTGGCGGGACATCGCCGCACCCGGCACATCGGCCGACGGCGTGCTCTCGCGGGCCAGTCGCAGGTGCTCGTTCGGTTCGCGCACGATGTCTCCACGTACGTGGGGAGGAACATAATCGCATTCTCGGCGGATTGCTGTCAGGTGATCCGGAGAATCCCGAACCATCCCCACTCGCCTCCCCCGAGGATCCCACCTCGATGCCCTACTGATCACCCAATTCCGGCGAAATGATCGATACACGAGTCATGGCCGGTGCCTTTCTCCCGATTCGACACCGTTCATGGAAGCCGTGACTTGAGGCGGGTTGCCGGGCAGACCACCCCGAACCCGGCAACCCGCCGCGACCTCCCGGTTGACGCAGGAGATTCGCCGCCATTTCGGCGACCGGGCGATTCGTCCGAATTGTTCCGGTGAGCTCAGGGGCCGCGCATCCGGGCGATCACACCACTGCAATTCCCGGGAAGATCCGACGAATGGCCGAATTGCCCACTCGGCCGTTCGGCTGATGCCGCAATAGCGTGTTCGGCCGATCACGTCGCGACGACGAGGCACGTCCTGGGCCTGAGTCGCACAAAACAGCCGATTGCAGCCCAGAAGCGCGACTCAGACCCAGGACGCGACCCTGACACCCCGGGGAGATCCCTTGCGCCCCGTACGTCGCCGATCGTAGACGCGAGATACGCCCTCGAGCCGACGTGCGAGCACCCCACCCCTTCGTAGCGTGAAGCCACTCCACCAGGAGTCGGTGAAGGACCGCCGGAGCGGCAACTCCGGCGGTCCGCCGAGAAGGACAGTCCAAGCCGCGGACCCCTCTCAACGAAGGATGGTAGATCATGTCCACCACAGCCCCCGCCCGTCAGAGCACCGGCGCACCCGCCCGGCGCGACCCGGTCGCCGTCGCCGCAGGGTGGCTCGCGGCGCACGGAATCCAGGCGCTTCAGGTCAGCCTCGGCATCGTGGTCCTGGCCTTCGGCGCACTCAAGTTCTTCCCCGGCGCCAGCCCGGCCGAGCCGCTGGTCATGCGGACGGTCGACACGCTGACGCTGGGCCTGGTGCACGGGCAGGCGGCGGTGACGCTGACCGCCGTCATCGAGACGTTCGTCGGGCTCACGCTGGTCACCGGCGTGTTCCTGCGCACCGGCCTGGTCGTCCTGGCCGGCGCGCTGGCCGGGATGATGTCGCCGCTGGTGCTGTTCTTCGGCGACATGTTCCCCGACGGCACGCCGACGCTCGAGGCGCAGTACGTGTTCAAGGACATCATCCTGGCCGCGGCCGTTCTGGTGATCGGCGCCAAGGCGCTCGGCGCCCGGATGGAGCCGAGCACCCGCTGACCAGCACCATCACACCGGCGAGAGCGCCGGGCTCGACCCCCGCGAGCCCGGCG
>NZ_QUAL01000075.1 GCF_003579925.1 Jiangella rhizosphaerae
GGTGGCCGGCCGGCTCGGCGACCGGCACGGCCAGGCCCGGCTGCTGGTCCCCGGGCTGCTGCTGGCGGCGGCAGGGCTGCTCGGCGTCAGCCTGACCGGCACGGCGGCCGCCGTCGTCGCCGGCGCGGCGGTGTTCGGCGCCGGGTTCGGCGTGCTGCAGAACGCGACGCTGGCGCTCATGTACGCCCGCGTCCGGCCGGAGGGCTACGGCACGGTCAGCGCCATCTGGAACGCCGCCTACGACGCCGGCATGGCCGTGGGCGCCGCCGGCGCCGGGATCGTCGCGGCCGGCGCAGGCTACCCCATGGTCTTCGCCCTGGCCGCCGCCCTGCTGGTACCGGCGCTGCTGCCGGCACGGCGGGAGCGCCGGCTCGCCAGCTCCGTTGAGCGATGACGTCGCGTTGGCCCGGGTGCGGCGTTGGACCCGTCCCCCTGCTGCCCATTCTCTTGGCCGCGCACGCGCGCCTCAAGCGGACAATGGAGGCGCTTCGCGCCGGCGATGACCGCTTGACCCGCGCGCACGCGGCTCAGAACGGGCAGCTATCAGGGGGACGGGGGAAGAGCGGCAACGGCGCCGCTGCGTTCGACGCGTTTGCGTGTGAGTTTGGTGTCGTTGGGCGTCCACCTGGTGAGATTTCGCCGTGATTCCGGAGCCATCACGAGGATTACCTGAGCATCACCACGGCTGTAGGGGTGTTGATGCTCAGGCAATCCTCGTGATGTAGGCGATCGCCGATGATCATCGCTGTCCACAACCCGACAAAGCGGGCGAAACGGGCACGCCAAGGCCGAGGCGTGCCCACATCCTCCCCGTCCCCCTGATAGCTGCCCGTTCTTGGCCGCGAAGCCGCGGGTCAAGTCCGCCCCTCGTCGNCGGCGGACTTGAGGCGCGGTTGCGCGGCAAGAGAATGGGGCAGCAGGGGGACGGGGAGCCCCCGCTCGCAGACCGAGGCGGGGTCACACGCCTTCGGCAGGTTCGCGACCGGCGGACAGGACGGCGCGCATGTGGCGTATGCGGGCCGACGGAGTCATGCCCATGAAGTGC
Organism: Jiangella rhizosphaerae; assembly: GCF_003579925.1. GTDB lineage: Bacteria > Actinomycetota > Actinomycetes > Jiangellales > Jiangellaceae > Jiangella > Jiangella rhizosphaerae. The sequence continues at coordinate 1,046 of NZ_QUAL01000075.1, forward strand.
AGCGCGTGCGGCCGTGGGACCGTCGGCCGGTCGGCGTAGGAGGCGGCGGCGCTGTTGTAGGACTCCGCGGCGGTCCGGCCGGCGACGTAGGGCTGGTTCCAGCCGGGCGGCAGCCAGGAGGTCCCCTCGAGGAACGGGGTGCCGCGGCCCGGCCGGGCCCAGTGGTAGCGCTCGTCGCCGCGGTTCCAGCCCAACGCCAGCAGAACGGCGCCCTGGTCGGCCCACGGGCCGGGCTGCGGACCGGCCGCCTCCACCGCGTCGAGGAGCGCGGTCGCCGCCGGCCCGGTGCGCAGCAGCCAGACGCCGGTGTTGGGGTTGAGCCGGTGCTCGTACGGCACCTGCTCCAGCACCAGCGCCTGGAAGGCGTCGGGGTGCAGGTGGGCGGCGACGTCCTCGTCGTCGCGCAGGATCAGGACGTCGGCGTCGAGCCACAGGGCCAGGTCGTAGCGTTCCAGCGCGGCCCGCAGCAGCGTGATCTTCGCCCATTTGGCCCGCTGCGCCGCCGCGTCGGCCGCGGTGCCGTCGGCGGGCAGCCGCACGGCGCGCACGTCGAAGCCCCAGCGGGCGGCGTAACGGCGGAACGACGGCAGCGCGCATTCCTCGAGCACCGGCCACATTCCCGGTCCGGCGGCCGTCACGATCACCCGGCCTCGCGACACCACTCCCGCCATGAACGGAATGTGCCCGATTCGCCGGATTTCATCCCGGACGGCGGGCGGCCCCCTGCTCGACGGCGGCGGCGAGCGCCTCGCGGCAGGCGAGGATGGACGGCCGCTGGGCCATCGAGCGCCGGGCGGCGGTGAACACCGTCCGGTGCGGCACACCGTCGAGGTCGACAAGCCGCACCGACGGCGGGCGCCGCGCCCACATGAGGTCGGGGATCAGCGCGACCGCGTTGCCGGTCTCGATCAGCTCGATCTGCGCCGTCAGGTCGGCGGTCTCGAACCGCACGTCCGGCTCGAACCCGGCCTGCCGGCAGGCCTGCTCGGCGAAGTGCCGCGACGCCGCGCCGTGCGGCTCGACCACCCACGGCAGGCCGGCGGTGTCGGCCAGCCGGGTGATGTGCGCCCACTCCGGGCCGGGCGGGACGGCCAGCCGGATGGCGTCGCGGGTGAGCCCGACGCGGTCCAGCTCAGGGTGCCACGGCGCCGCGTGGTTCGGGTACTGCTCGGCGACCACCAGGTCGAAGTCGCGGGCGAACGTCTCCATCAGCGCGGTCTCCGGCTCGCGCTGCGTCATCGTGACGCGCAGCCGCGGATGCCGCTCGGCCAGGGTGTGCAGCAGGTCGGGCATCAGCGCCAGAGCCGCGGACTGGAAGACGGCGATGCGGACGGTGCCGGTGGCCTCCTGCAGAGACGCCCGCAGGTCCGACTCCGCCTCCTCCAGCCGCTGCAGGACGGCGGCCGTGTGCTCGACCAGGATCTCCGCCTGCGGGGTGAGCTGCAGCCGCCGGCCGACCTTGCGCAGCAGCGGCACGCCGGCCTCCTTCTCCAGCAGCGTGAGCTGTTGCGACACCGACGACGGGCTCTGGTGCAGGGCCGCAGCGACATCGGCGATGGTGCCGCGGACGGCGAGTTCGCGCAGCAGCCGCAGCCGGCGGACGTCGAGCACGGGGCCTCCACCCATAGATAAGGAGATCTGACGAGTATCCGTCAGATAACATCGCTTTACCTTACGCCAGTGGGTGACCAGACTGTGGACATGGCCGTGACCTGGAACGACACCGACGCGCGAGCGGACGGGCTGGACGACCTGCTGAGCCTGTCCGACGAGGTGGTGGCGACCGTCCGCCGCTGGCTGGACGAGTCCGCCCGGCAGCCCGCGAGCGCCGCCGCCCAGCGGCTCGCGCAGGTGCTCGCCGACCCCCGGGGCCTGCCGTTCGCGGTCGGCTTCGTCGACGGCGTGATCCGGCCCGAGGACCCGAAGGTGGCCGCCCGGGCGCTGCGCGACCTCGCCGCCGACGTCCCGGCCTTCCTGCCCGCGCACCTGCGCCTGGCCGTCCGGGCCGGCGGGCTGGCCGGACGGGTCGCGCCC
>NZ_QUAL01000069.1 GCF_003579925.1 Jiangella rhizosphaerae
GGCGACGGCGGCCCGCTCCTCGGGACGGCGCCGCTGCCGCCGGCCGCGCTGCTCCTGCCGGCGGCGCAGCGTGTCGCGGTCGTCTACGACCCGGCCGTCGCCGCGCAGGACGCCGTCAGGGCACCCGCTCCTGGCACGGCCGAGCGCCAGGCCGCCGTCGTCGCCGCCGTCCGCGCCCGGCTGACGAGGCCGGACGCGACCCTCACCGAGCGGGCCGCCCTCGCCGGCTGGGACCGGGGGACCCGATGACCGAGCCGTCGCCCGGCACCGATCCGCGGGTCGCCCGCCTCGTCGGGGTGCGGGCCACGCGGGCGTACGGGCCCGAGTGGCGGCCCTGGGGGCGGCGCTTCAACGACGCCGCCCTGGCCCTCGAGGACGGGCGGCCGGCCGACGCCGAGACGATCCTGCGCGAGGTGCTCGAGGCGACGGTCGCGGCGGCCGCCGACGACGGCGAGGCACTCGACCTACGCTCCAGGGTGCTGCACCAGCTGTCCGCCGTGGCCGACGACGGCGGCGACCTCGCCGGGGCGCTGCGGCTGGCCGACGAGTGCCTGGCGGCCTGCCGGGCGGCCGAGGTGGTGGCCGGCGACGCGTACGGAACGGCGGCGACCCGCGCCGCCATGCTGGTGAACCGGTCGCAGACGCTGGAGGCGCTGGGACGCAGCGACGCCGCGCTCGCCGACCTCGACGACGCCACCGCTCTCGTCGACGACCTCCGCGCCACCGACGCCGCGAGCCTCGCGGTCCTGGTGTTCACGCTGCACAACAGCCGCGGGGCGGTTCTGACGACGCTGGGCCGCTATGAGGAGGCCTGGGCCGAGATCGGGCGGGCGCTGGCGGTCGCCCAGGAGTCCGAGCCCCGGCTGGCCGGTGCCGCGCACACCAACCTGGCCGTCCTCGCCGACCGCACCGGCGACCAGCACGGCGCCGACGCGCACCTGCGGCTCGCCGCCGACCTGCATGAGGCGACCGGCGACCGGCTCGGCAGCGCCACGGTGCGGCACAACCTGGCCCGCCGGGCACTGCGGCGGGGCGACCTGGACCAGGCCGAGCAGGCGTTCGCCGCCGCCCAGGACGCGTACGAACGCCAGGGACGTCCGGCGCTGGTCGCCGGCTGCCAGCTGGGCAGGGCCGCGGTCGCGTTGCGCCGCGCCCGGCCGCGGGCGGCGCAGCGGCTTCTGACCACGGCCGCGGCGACGATGGAGGCGACCGGCGACACGTCCGACCTGATCGAGTGCCTGCTCCTGCTGGGCGACGTCACGGCCGTCGTCGAGGGCTTCGCCGCCGGCGACGAGGTCTACCTGGCCGCCCGCGAACGGTGCGTGCGGCTGGGCCTCGGGCACCAGACGGCCCGCGTCGACATCCGCCGCGCCATGGTCGTCGCCGCGTCCACCCGCATCACGCCGCGCCGGAAGGAACGCCTGCGGCGGCGCGAGTCGGCGCTCGGCCTGGTGCTCCCCGCGGCGCTGGCCACCGAGGCGATCCGGCACCGGTTCGCCGTCGGACCCGTGCGCGAGCGGTGGGCCCGGGTGGTCGCCGCGCCGGCCATGGTCCTCTCCTTCGACCTGGTGACGAAGCTCGGCTGGACGCCGCTGGCGTTCGAGCTGGTCGAGCACGCCTCGGCGACGGTGGCGCTGACCACCGCCGCGGTCCTGCCCGAGCTCGACGAGGACGCTCTCGCCGCACAGGCGGGGAGTGAGCTGGCGGAGCTGGCGACGGGCGAGGCGCGGTTCGTCCTCTCTGACGCCCCGGCGCCCGACCGCCTCGCCCTGCCGCCGCGGCTGCGGATGCTGCCGGAGGGGGACTCTGTGTTGGACGGCTTCATCGCCGCGGCCGAGGAGCGGTACGGGTTCCCGGTCCGCTCCGCCGAGGTGGTGCCGGCATGGTGAGCCTGCGGCGCCGGCCGGCCGTCGACCTGCGCGTGCTCGACGGGGTCGACGCCGGGGCCCGGCCGGTCGTCCAGGTGAAGCTGGTCGACGCCGGCGACCTGTACGTGTCGTGGCGCTGGGAGCACGCCCCCGGCGACCCGCGGGTCACGCTCGTCGAGCGCAAGCAGCTCCAGCCGGCCCTCGACGACCTCGCTCGGGCGCTGCCCTCGCCGCTGCCCGGCGAGGACCCGGAGCGGGCGCTCGTCCGCGCCCTCGGCGGGGCACTGGCCGACGCCGGACGCGAACCGCAGCTGACCGTGCGGCTGGCCCGGTCCCTGCTGCCGTTCCATCTGGCGGCGGAGCTGAACGAGCTGATCGGCCGCGGCGCGCGCCCGCACCTGCGCATCCAGCCGTCGCCGTCGACCGCGCAGGTGCCCTGGGAGGCGCTCCCCGGCGACGAGGGCGAACGCGTGGTGGACATCGCGGACGTGTCCGTCCTGCCGCCCGCGACCGTCCGCAACGCGCCGGGCCGGCGGGTCTCGTCCTGGGAGCCCGGCGGCCCGGTGGTCGCGGCGCTGGACCCGCGGGTGCCCGGGTTCGGCGACGGCTCCGCACTCGGCTCGGTGCTGGGCCCGGTCGACCCCGCGTCCGGGCTGGCCGCCATGGTGACGTCGCTGGGCCCGCGGCTGCGGCCGCCGGCCACCGCGGAGACCGCGTTCCGGCGCGCCGACCTCGACCGCGACACGCTCGAGGCAGTGCTGGCCGACGCCGGGAGGTTCCTCTACGCCGGGCACGTCAGCACCGCCGAGCACGGACTGGGCGCGCGGCTGCACCTGTCGTGCACGGCGGCCGCACCGGGGCGGGCGGAGCCGGTCGGGGCGCACCGGCCGCTCACCGCGGCGGACCTCGTACTCGGCCACCGGCCGGACCGGCCGCGGCCGTGGCGGTTGCCGAACCGGGTGGCGCTGATCGCCTGCGACAGCGGCGGCGACCAGCGCTTCGCCGAACCGTCCGGGCTGGTCACGGCGGCGGTCCAGACGGGAGCGGAGTACGTCACGGCGGCCCGGTGGACGTTGCCCACCGATGCCGCCCTCGGCCGGCTGCTGCCCGGGTTCGCACCCGACGACGCGGCGCGCGCCGCCGGCGGAGCGCTGGCCGCGGTGGTCGTCGCGGTGAACGACGCCCATGAGGCGACCGATCCGATCGCCGCGCTGGCGGCCTGGCAGCGCAGCCGCGCGGACCGCTGGCGCCGTACCGGCGACCCCGCCTGCTCGCCGCTGCTCTGGGGTGCGTTCTCGACGGCGTACGCGCCCGCGCCGGTCGCGAAGCCGTGATCGGTAGGCGACCGGCGTCCGGCAGCGTCGGGCGCATGCCACCGTCCGCGTATCCCGACGTCGTGTTCTCCGTCCACGACACCGGCGCCGACATCGTCCGCGAGCGGCCGCGTCCGGGCGCCGGGGCCTGGACGCTGTTCGCGCTCGCCTGCCTCGTCTCGGGGGTCGGCGGCCCGATCACGCTGATCCTGGTCGTGGACCTCGCCTTCGCCGGGGCGCCGCCGCGCGCGTTCGGATGGCTGCTGCCGCCGATCGTGGTCGCCCTGGCCGCGTGGATCGCCGTCAACGCGCTCGGGGAGCGGCTGACCGGCCGGGGGAGTGCGGGAACGCGGTGGCTGCTGGGCATCGGCCTGCTGGGGTTCGGCGCCGCCCTGACGACGCCCATCGTGCTCAGCTGGGACGAGCACGGGCCGAACACACCGGCGAACGTCGCCGCCGCCGTGCCCGGCACGCTCCTCCTCGTCGGGGCACTCGTTCTCGTCCGCGCGGTCGCGTCGACGAAGGGCGCGCTGCGCAGGCAGGCCCGTATGCGGGAGCTGCGCGCCCACGGGCGACCGGTCCCGGGCGTCCTGGAGACGGTGCGGTTCCTGGAGAGGTGGCCGTCGTCGCGGCCGGAGTTCGAGGTGGTCGTCCGCTACGGGACGGCGGGCCGCGTGACCGCGCGGCTGCTGACCGACCCCGAGCGCGTGCCGCTGCCCGGCACCCGGCTGCGGGTCCTGACCGATGCCGCCGGTTCGAACGACGTGCTGGTCGAGCTCGACAGCAGCGGCCCGGTCGCGTTCGACCCGCGCGCCGACGACTATCGGCAGCCCAGCGGGGGAGACGGCGGCGGAGGCGGTGGCGCATGACGGCCGCCCGAAGGCGGGTGCTCGTCGCCGTCGCCCTGGTCGTCGCCGCGCTGGTCGCCGGTGGCGCCGCGATCGTGGCCGACGGCGTCGACGGCCCGACGACGCCGTCGCTGGACCTGGCGGTCACGACGATCGACGGCCGGGACGTGGCCGTCGTCGCGTACCAGCACGAGGCCGGCGGGACGCTCGGCCGGATCCGGTGGGTCTTCGCGAGGGAGCTGACCGTCCGGGTGGCGGCCGTCGACCTCGCCACCGGCGACCACCTGTGGGACCGGCCGATCTCCGCCGCGTACCCGGCCGTCGAGGCGGGGGTGCTCGCCGCGGGCGGCGGGTACGCGTACCTGACCACCGACGACGGCCTGGTGATCGTCGACCTGGACGACGGCGACGTCATCGCCCGTGGCGACGGTGTCGACGGACTCGGCGCGGCGTATCTGGCGTCCCGGACCGCCTCCGCGCACGACGCCGCGGCCGACGCCGTCGTCACCCTCACGTCGGGCGGGGCGGTGCTGGCGATCCCGGTCGGCGGGACGACGGCGCGCCCGGCCGCACCGGATGTCGCCGCACGCTGGCGTGACGTCCTGAACGTCGACGACGACCGCGACCTGTACGGCAGCGAGTCCGGCACCACGTCGAAGACCGCCCTGACCGCGGACGGCGCCTCCCTCTCGCTGAACACCTGGGGGACCAGGACCGACTTCTTCGTGCTCGACACCGCGGCCGAGCGGTACGGCGTGGCGGCCGGTCACGGGGCCGGGTTCCTCGTCCTGGAGACGCTGGACGTCCCGCAGTCGACCCTGTCGGTCGTCGACCCGGCGACGTTCGAGCCGGCGCACACCTACCGGCTGCCGGGGTCGCTGCGACAGGCGGTGGACGCGCCCGGCGGCCGGGTGCTGATCCTCACCGAGAACGACGACGAGACCGGCCTGCTCGTGGTCGCGACCGCCGGCGGCTTCACCGAGTTCGAGGTCGGCGAGCCCGGCCTGCTGTGGTTCTGACGATGCGCCGTGTGGGTGCCGCGGCGATGGCCCTGCTCCTCGCGTCGGTCATCGCGGCCTGCTTCGTCGTCCCCGGGCCGGTCATCCGCACGTCCGCGACCGTGGGCGAGCGGGTGGCGTTCGCCACCGTCGACGGGCGGCAGGTGGTCGTGGTCGCCTACGAGGACTACGGGCCGCGGATGCCGCTGCCGCCACGCGGCTCGGGGGTGATGGCGATCGACCTCGCGACCGGCGCGACCGTCTGGGACGAGGAGCTGCCGGACTTCGCTCCCGGGCCGCAGGTGATCGCGGCGGGCGACACCTACGCCTACGTGCAGCACGCGTGGGGTCTGGTCATCGTGGCCCTGGAGGACGGGTCCGTGGTGGCCGCGGACGAGGAGATCGACGGGCTCGGCGACGAGGTGCCGCAGGGCCGGTGGGACAACTACGTGTACGACCCGCGCCGCGAGGCGATCCTGTTCATCACCGAGGAGGGCGAGGTCGAGCAGATCCCGCTCGACGAGACCGCGGCCGCCGGCGTCGACCAGGCCACCCACGACACCTGGTGGTGCCAGCTCGGCTTCGAGGGCGGCGCCCTCCCCGTCACGTTCGACGTGACCCGCGAGGTGGCCGAGGGCGGCGCGGTCGGGCTGGCCCCGCCGGACGGGGCGCCCGCCGGGCTGCCGATACGGCGCCTGTACGCGCGCGGCGACGGCGGCGGCCGGCGTGAGCTGGCGCCGGCCGACTTCTACGCCGCGGGGCTTGTCCAGGAGGTGGTCCCGGCACTGCCGCCCGAGCGGTCCTGCGCCGGCGCCGAATGGCCGTACCGTGTGCTCGACCACGGCGAGGAGTCTCGCGCGACGACGGCGGGCCTGTCGGCCGGGCACGTCGTCGTGCAGAGCGCCATCGGCCCGAACGACGACGACCAGCTGCTCACCGTCGTCGACGTCGAGTCCGGCGAGATCACCGCGACGGTCGAGGCGGCCGGAGGCTTCCACGCCGCCGCCACCGCCCCGTCAGGGCAGGTGGTGATCCTGGCCGAGGGCCGGTGGAACGGCCCGTTCGGCACTCCGGGCGGGCCGTCGCCGACCGACCTCGTGGTGATCGTCGCCGAGGACGGCACGACGCACGAGCTCATGGTGGCGGAGAAGGGCTGGTTCGGCCTCTGACGGCGGCTTCACCGGTGGACGTAGTTCGGATAGGCACCTGTGCCTTGCATGCCCTCAGGGGAGCAGTCGTGTCGCCCTACCCGCGCTACCCGATGCAAGAGCGTCCCATCTGGGCATATGTGTCGCGCTCAGATCTTCCAGAGTGGACTTGCGTCTTGCCAGTGGTTCTGGGCGCCTTCGGCCAGCTCGCGAGCTGTGGGGCGCGGAGGCCGCACGCCGCGGCGATCACGTCCTGCACCTTTCGTGGAGCGAACTCGAACAAGTAGGTCAGGCCGCCCCAGTCAAGCACTTCAACTGCTGCCCAGACCGGAAGAGTCCCGCCGTAGTTCCGGTGGCGGTGAACGACGAAGTCTTCTCGCGACGAGTCCAGCTTGGCCTTGTAGCCAGCGAGCCACCGGCGGTAGGAGTCGCCGTGCTGTGCCCTCGGGCCGAGTTTGCCGGGATCAAGGTGGACGCAAGGGTCGATTCGCCCGAGTTCGTGACCGAGCAGAGCGCGGAATGCGAGTTCGATTGGTGTGAGGACGGAGAATGTGGCTGCTCTGAGGGTGGCGTCGAAGTCGTACAGTGCGACGACATCTGCCAGCCGGGTAGCGGGGTAGAAATCGTCGCCGCGGTCGCCGTCCTTCAGCTGCCGGAACGGGTACCAGTAGCCGCTCAGACGGTAGTAGTTGATCCGCCGCAGGACGGCGATGGCCGCGTCACGGTCGCCAACTTCCATGCCGCGGCGGCTGAGCAGGTCGACTTGCTCCTCGTAGGTTCGGTACGCCTTGACTGCAGCCCGCAATCGAATCGTCCTGCACGGAAAAAATGAGGACCGGCCCTGGACCTACGACGTAGGCGGAACCGGTCTTGGTGAGTCGATGATATTCGGTGCCCTGTTCTGAGGCAACCGGCGCCCGAACCGCGCACTGTGTTAGCCGACGCCGAGATTGCCGACGCTGCGGCCTTCGAGATGCTGATGAATGCGTGGGGCGTGTCTCGTGGTGGTCATGGTGGTGGCGTCGTGGTCGCGGTGTCGTGGTCGGCAGGTGATGCCTTCGCGGCCTGGATGGGTGAGGGATCCGCGTCGTCCTGGCTACCCGGATCCCTCACCCATCAGCGGCCTGCGGCTCGTTGTCATCGGCACCGGCGGGTCGACGGCGACAAGACCGGTGCGCCCGGCCTGGCTGCCACCACACGACTGGGTTCGTCGGCACGGTGAGGGGGCCACGGCCGCGCGCGTGGCCGTCGGCACGATGCCGGCTCCATCGCGAACGCCAGCGACCTTCCCACCGGAGGACCAACGTCGGCTCACTCGCACTGTTCATTTGCCGGGACCACTGGGGGCGTCGCCTGTCTCTCCCTCCTGCAACCGACCCAGATCGCAGGGTGGTGCCATCCTCGAGACAGTGCTGGCGGTCGATGCCCATGGGTCCGGGTCAGCCGTGCTCGGGGTCGCGGACGCCCTCGATGCTCCACCGGACGGCGCCGTCGTCGGCGGTCGAGGGCAGCAGGACCCGCCACGAGCTGCCGACCGTGCCGCGGACGAGGTACCCGCCGCCCGCGTCCGGGCCGAACAGCTCGGTGGCCGGCAGCACCCGGCGCGACGAGCCGTAGCGGTCCCGCACCGCCTTCGTGGCGGCGGGGTCGCCGCTGACCCCGTCCAGCCAGTCGCCGAAGGCCGCGTGCAGCCGGGCCGCCTGGGCGTCGGTGGCGCGGGCGTCGACGGCGATCTTGGCCTGCTCGGTCCCTTCAGTGGCCTCCAACCGTAGCCGGCACGGGAACGTCTGGACCAGGATGCCGTCGCGGCGCACCCGCTCGTACAGCTCCCGCAGGTGTCGCGGGTGGTCGCGCTTGCCGCGCACGTACGACACCGGCGCCCAGCACAGCGCGGCCGCGCCCAGCGCGAGCATGAGGAACCACGGCGGCCAGTACGCCAGCAGCCCCAGCCACGCGGGCACCGTGCCGTCGAACGGGTCGAGCGGCCTCTGGTAGCGCATCAGGTGCAGGCCCACGGCGACGCAGAACACGCCGCCGACGCCGTACAGCACGGGCATGGCCAGATACTCGCCGCGCTGCGGCACCAGCCGGGTGAAGGTCGCGAAGTCGGAGAGGTCGGGCGGACGTCGCCGCGCCGGCGGCTCGGCGGGCGCGTCGGCGACCGCGCGCCGCCAGGCAGCCGCGGGGTCGCCGGGCCACGGTAGGTCCGTCATGCCGACATGGTCGCCGACCCGCGGCTCCTACCGGTCACGGGTCAGCGCGCCGCGCGGGCCTCCATGGCCTGCCGGTAGAGCCGTCCGGCGCGGTACGACGAGCGCACCAGCGGCCCGGACATGACGCCGGCGAACCCGATCTGCTCGGCCTCGGCCTGCAGCTCGATGAACTCCTCGGGCTTCACCCACCGCTCGATCGGGTGGTGCCGCACCGACGGGCGCAGGTACTGCGTGATGGTGATGAGGTCGCAGCCCGCGTCGTGGAGGTCGACGAGGGCCTGCGAGATCTCCTCGCGGGTCTCGCCCATGCCCAGGATGAGGTTGGACTTGGTGATCATGCCGGCGGCGCGCGCCATGGAGATGACGTCGAGCGAGCGCTCGTACCGGAACGCCGGGCGGATGCGCTTGAAGATGCGCGGCACGGTCTCGACGTTGTGCGCGAACACCTGCGGCTGGGCGTCGAACACCTGCTGGAGGAGCTCGGCGCGGCCCGAGAAGTCGGGCGTGAGGATCTCGACGCCGGTGTTGGGGTTGATGCGGCGGATCTCGCGGACGGTCTCGGCGTACAGCCAGGCGCCTTCGTCGGGGAGGTCGTCGCGGGTGACGCCGGTGACGGTGGCGTAGCGCAGCCCCATGGCCTGGACGGACTCGGCGACCCGGCGCGGCTCGTCGCGGTCGAGGTCGTCGGGCTTGCCGGTGTCGATGAGGCAGAAGTCGCACCGGCGAGTGCAGTGGTCGCCGCCGATGAGGAACGTCGCCTCGCGGTCTTCCCAGCACTCGAAGATGTTGGGACAGCCGGCCTCCTGGCAGACCGTGTGCAGGCCCTCGCGTTTCACCAGCGACTGCAGTTCGCGGTACTCCGGGCCCATGGTCGCCTTCGTCTTGATCCAGGAAGGCTTCTTCTCGATCGGCGTGGCGGCGTTGCGCACCTCGAGGCGCAACAGCCGACGTCCCTCCGGCGCGACAGTCACCCCTCCACCCTACGTCTGCGGCTGCAGCGCGAGGAGCTCGTCGAGGTGACGTTCGACATACGGCAGCACCTCGGCGACGGTGACCCGGCGGCCCAGCTCCTTCGACAGCGTGGTGGTGCCGGCGTCGGCGATGCCGCAGGCGATGATGCGGTCGTACCAGCCGAGGTCGTTGTCGCAGTTGAGGGCGAAGCCGTGCATGGTGACGCCCTGGGCGACCCGCAGCCCGACGGCGCCCAGCTTGCGGTCGGGGCTCCCGTCGCCGGGCTGGATCCAGACCCCGCTGCGGCCCTCGACCCGGACGGCGTCGACGCCGAAGTCGTGGCAGACGTCGAGCATCAGCTGCTCGACGCGGCGGACGTAGCCGATGACGTCGTAGGGCTCGGGCAGCCGCAGGATCGGGTACCCCACGATCTGCCCCGGCCCGTGCCAGGTGATCTTGCCGCCGCGGTCGACGTCGACGACCGGCGCGCCGGCGTCCAGCAGCGGCCGCTCCTCGGGCGTCGTGCGCTTGCCCGCGGTGTAGACCGCCTCGTGTTCCAGCAGGACGACGGTGTCGCCGATCTCGCCGGCCACCCGTGCGGCATGCAGCCGCCGCTGCTCGTCCCAGGCCTCCTGATACGGCACGTACCCGTCGTGCCGGATGATCCGTAGCTCGCCCACGGACGTCGAGCCTACGCCCGCGGGGAAGGCTTGCGGCAACCGCGCGGTTGGTGTCTCACGTGGCGACTTTCCGCGGAGTACCCCTGTCCGTCCTCGACCTCGCGCCCGTCGTGACCGGGTCGACCCCGTCCACGGCCGTGGCGCAGACCCTGGAGTTGGCCCGGCACGCCGACGACCTGGGCTATCGCCGCTACTGGCTGGCCGAGCACCACAACATGCCGGGCATCGCCAGCTCGGCGCCGCCGATCCTCATCGGGGCGGTGGCCGCGGCGACGACGTCGATCCGGGTCGGGTCGGGCGGGGTGATGCTGCCCAACCACATGCCGCTGGTGGTCGCCGAGCAGTTCGGGACGCTGGAGGCGCTGCACCCGGGCCGCATCGACCTCGGCATCGGCCGCGCGCCGGGCACCGACGGGCTGACGGCGCACGCGCTGCGCGGCAGCAGCGACCCGCGGCTGGTCGAGGAGTTCCCGCAGCACCTGGCCCACGTCCGGGCGTTCTTCTCCGGCGACTGGCCCGACGGCCACCCGTACGCCGCCATCACCGCCACGCCCGGCCATGGCGCGAACGTGCCCGTGTGGCTGCTCGGGTCCAGCGACTACAGCGCACGGGCCGCGGCCGCCCTGGGCCTGCCGTTCTCGTTCGCCCACCACTTCAGCGCGGCGAACACCGTTCCGGCGCTGAAGCTGTACCGCGACGGCTTCCAGCCGTCGGCCGAGCTGCCGGCGCCCTACGCGATGGTCGCCGTCAGCGTCGTGCTGGCCGACGACGACGCGCGCGCCCAGTGGCTGGCCGGGCCGATGAAGCTGTCGATGCTGCGGCTGCGGACGGGGAAGCCCGGGCCGCTGCCCACGCCGGAGGAGGCCGCGGCGCACGAGTTCGGCCCGGCCGAGCAGGAGCTGCTCGCGCCGTTCCTCAGCGGCCAGATCGCGGGCGGCCCGGACACCGTCCGCCGCGAGTTGGAGTCGCTGCTGGACCGTACCGCCGCCGACGAACTGATGGTCGTCACGACGGTGACGCCGCACGCCGAGCGGCTGCGCTCGTACGAGCTGCTGGCGGGCCTGCTGCCCTGACGGTCACCCGGCCACGGTCCACCCATGGTGTCGGGTCGGCGTGCCCTCTCGACGCACGGCCGATACGTTGAAACACGTCATGACCATGGGTGAAGAGAGGAGAAGTGCCCATCCGGGGTACGCGATCCGACGTGAGTGCTGAACGAGGGACGACGACACAAGCCCGCGAATCCGGTGTCCAGGGACCCGGCTCCGACGCCATCGCCGCGGAGGAGAGACGCCCGACCGACAAGGTGGTCTTCGCCACCGCGGGCGGCATCGTCCTCGCGTTCGTGCTGTGGGGGTTCGCCGACACCGACTCGCTGGCCAGCGCGTCATCGGAGGCGCTGGCGTGGGTGACGCACAACGCCGGCTGGGCGTTCGCGCTGACCGCTACCGGGTTCGTCGTGTTCATCCTCTGGGTGGCGTTCAGCCGGTACGGACGGATCCCGCTCGGCGCCGACGACGAACGGCCCGAGTTCCGCACCTCGTCCTGGGTCGCGATGATGTTCAGCGCCGGCATGGGCATCGGCCTGATGTTCTTCGGCGTGAACGAGCCGCTGACGTTCTTCACCACCGATCCCGTGCCGGGGACCGGCGAGCCGGAGAGCATCGAGGCGATGAACACCGCCATGGCCACGACGCTGTTCCACTGGACGCTGCACCCGTGGGCCATCTACGCCGTCGTCGGCCTGGCCATCGCCTACGGCACCTTCCGCCGCGGCCGCAGCCAGCTGATCAGCTCGGTGTTCACGCCGCTGCTGGGCCGGCGCCGCGTCGAGGGCGGCTTCGGCCGCGCGATCAACGTGTTCGCCGTCTTCGCGACCGTGTTCGGGACCGCGGCGTCGCTGGGCCTGGGTGCGCTGCAGATCGGCAGCGGCCTGCAGGAGATCGGCTGGCTCGGCGACGTCGGCACCGGGCTGCTGGTGACGATCATCGCCGTGCTGACGTTGGCGTTCGTGGCGTCGGCGGTGTCGGGCATCGAGCGCGGCATCCAGTGGCTGTCCAACACGAACATGGTGCTGGCCGCCGTGCTGGCGTTCTTCGTCTTCGTCGCCGGCCCGACGGTCTTCGTCCTCAACCTGGTTCCGACCGCGATCGGCGACTACTTCGCCGATCTCGCCGAGATGGCGGCCCGCACGGAGGCCAGCGGCGGCGACGCGATGCAGGAGTGGGTGTCCGGCTGGACGATCTTCTACTGGGCGTGGTGGATGTCGTGGACCCCGTTCGTCGGGATGTTCATCGCGCGGATCAGCCGCGGTCGCACCATCCGGCAGTTCGTCGTCGGCGTTCTGCTCGTGCCGAGCGTCGTCAGCGTGCTCTGGTTCTGCATCTTCGGCGGCACCGCCATCGACCTGCAGCGCGACGGCGCGGACATCGCCGGGACCGTCGATAACCCGGCCGGCCAGGAGGAGCAGCTGTTCTCCGTGCTGCAGCAGCTGCCGCTGACCACGATCGCCAGCCTGCTGGTGATGGTGCTGGTGGCGATCTTCTTCGTGTCCGGCGCCGACGCCGCGTCCATCGTCACCGGCACGCTCTCGCAGCGCGGGTCGATCGCGCCGTCGAGGGGCGTGGTCGTCTTCTGGGGCCTGCTCATGGGTGCCGTGGCGGCCATCATGCTGATGATCGGGGAGGGCGGCGCGACGGCCCTGGAAGGCCTGGAGAACATCACGATCCTGGCCGGGGCGCCGTTCATGCTGGTGATGGTCGGTATCTGCGTGGCGCTGGCCAAGGACCTGCGCTCCGACCCGATGATGCTGCGCCAGGACCGCGGCGTCGAGGCGGTCGAGCAGGCCGTCGACTACGGCCTGGAACGCTACGACGGCGAGTTCCACCTGCAGGTGCGCCGCACGCCAGGTGACGGCGCCGCCGGCCCGGATGAGGGCCCGGACCGTCGGCGCTGATCGGCGGCGCTGACCGAGCCGGCTCGGTCAGAGGCGTTCGGCGGGCAGGACCGTCTCCTTGGCCTCCCCGCCGGACGCCTCGACCAGGTAGGCGCGGGCGCCGTCCTTCTCGGCGTAGACGCCGGCCAGCTCCGTCCCGCGGTACAGCAGGCCGGCGCCGTCGTCGGTGGCGTACGACGCGGGCAGCTCGCCGCCGGCGACCGCGCGGTGCAGGAAGGGGCGCCGCTCCTCCTCGGAGTCGTAGTGCACGCCCGCTCCGTACGGCAGCAGCGCCAGGCCGTCGGTGACGATGCGCAGCTCCGGCCCGAAGGAGTCGGTCGGGCCGCCGACGTGCCAGCAGATGGATCCGGCCGAGACGCCGGCCAGGACGACGCCGGCCTCCCACGCCTCGCGGAGGACGTCGTCGAGGCCGTGCAGCCGCCACATCGCCAGCAGTCCTGCCACCGAGCCCCCGCCGACCCACAGCACGTCCTGCGCCAGCACGTGCGCCCGGATGTCCTCGACGTTCGGCATCGGGAACAGGCTCAGGTGCGACACGTCGACCGACCAGCCGGCGAACGCCGCGTAGGTGAGCTGGATGTAGCTCACGTTGTCGCCGGACGCCGTCGGGACGAAGCACAGCTTCGGGCGGTCGGCGCCGGTGAGCCGCAGCGCGAGCGTCGCCAGCCCCGTCGGGACCATGCCGCGGCGCCCGTCGGAGCCGAAGCCGCCGCTGGTGGCGAGGATGGTGGGCGTGGGCGTGGTCATCGGGCCTCCTGCTCGTGCGTCAACGCCTGGCGTGCCCGGCGCCGCCGACGGTACACGACGATCACGGCGACCAGCGCCAGCGCGGCGAGCACCACGGCGGCCGCCGCGAGCGGCGACGCCGACGCCACCGTCGCGGCGCCCCAGATGACGCCGAGCCCGCCGACGGTCCAGATGACGGCCCACAGCGCCGACCCGATCAGCATCGCCGCCAGGTAGCGCCCGAACGGCATGCGCGTGGCGCCGGCGACCGCGTTGACCGCCGTCTGCACGCCGATGGTCAGGAACGACAGCGTGACGGCGACCGGGCCGTAGCGCGCGACCACGCGCTCGGCGCGAGCCAGCCGGTCGCGGCCGAGGCGGTCGCCCCAGCGCGACCGCGCGATCCCCGTCCCCGCGGCCCGGCCCAGCCAGTAGGTCGCCTGTGCGCGGGCGACCACGATGCCGAACATGACGGCGACACCCAGCCAGAGCGGCAGCCCGAACGGGCTGTCCGGGGCGGCGAGCGGCGTGACCCCGTCCATGCCCGGCATCGTAGTCACCGCTCGCTGCCGGCCCGCGGGACGGCCGGGCGGGGCGGCGCGACGCGTGTTCGGAGCAAGCTGTGACACGGCCGATGCGGCATTCGTGAGTGAGGTTTGCAACGATGGGCGGATGCAGGGTCTCGAGACTCCCGCGGGATACACGATCACCCGGCGGCTCGGCTCCGACGCGTCGGCCATGTACGTCGCGCGAGAGGACGCCACCGGCGCGTCCGTGACCCTGCGCCTCGTCGGTCAGGTGAGCCCTCAGGTGCGCGACCGGCTGCGCATGGCCGCGCAGGCCCTGAGCGGCATCGACCACCCGCACGTCATCCCGTTCCTCGACATCGTCGACGGGCCCGGCGGCATCGTCGTCGTGCTGGGCGCGGCCGAGGGCGGCAGCCTGGCCGGCATCATCGGCGCCCGCGGCGTGCTGCCGCCCGGCGAGGTCGTCACGGCCTGCGCGCCGGTCGCCGAGGGGCTGGCCGAGATCCACCGCCGCGGCATCGTCCACGGCGACCTCACGCTCGACGACATCGTCTTCAGCCTCGACGGCCGGCCCATGGTCGCCGGCGTCGGGCTGGTGCAGGCCGGCGTGCCGCCGCGGGTCGGCCAGCGCTCCCGCCCGGTGCCGCCCGAGGTCCAGGCCGGCTCGCCGCCCGGGCCGCCGGCCGACGTGTACGGGCTGGTCACGGCCGCCGTCGTCGCGCTGACGGGGTACCTGCCGTCGGCGCGGCTGTCGCTGCCCGCCGTCCCGCCGGCCACCCAGGCGCTGCTGGCCAGCGCGCTCGACCCCGTGCCGAGCCGGCGCCCGCCGGTCAGCAGCATCGGCAACGTCTTCTTCGCCGTCGCCGACCCCGCCCCCGTCGAACTGGTTCTCGAGGAGAACCACGCGACGACGGGCACCATGCGGCCGGTGCTCGACGCCCCCGTCATGGGCGCCGACGACGACGTGGCCGCCTTCATGCGCGGCTCGACCTCCACCGGCCGCCGGGCCCGCCGCAGGGCGGAGTCCGCCGATCTGCGCGAGGTGCCCGAGGTCGGCACGCCGGGCGCGATCGGCGGCCTGGTGGCGCCGGCGGGCGCCGGGGGAGCGGGCGCCGG
>NZ_QUAL01000072.1 GCF_003579925.1 Jiangella rhizosphaerae
GCCGGCTCCGCCGGCGACTCCGCCCACCGGGCGTCCGCCGGCCTGGTCGGTCCCGCCGGCCCGACAGCCGCTGCCGGCGACCCCGCCCACCAGGCGCCCGCCGCAACGGCCCGCTCCGCCAGCGACCCCGCCCACCGGACGTCCGCCGGAACGGCCGACTCTGCCGGCGGTTCGGTCGATCGCGCGGCCGGTCGCGGCGCCGGCGTCACCGGCCCGCTGGGCCACGTCGCCGGAGTTGCGGGTTCTGCCGGCGGTGCATCGTCTCGTGCCGAGGCCGCCGGGCTGCCACCACCGCCACCGTCCAGCACCAGCACCCCACCGCCGCGGCGGCGGCCGATCGCCGTGCACATCACCGTGCCGTTCGCCACCGCGATCGGGTTGAGTGACCAGCCGGGTGAGCTGGAGGGGTACGGGCCGATCCCCGCGCACGTCGCCAAGGTCCTCGCCGCCGAGGGTGTGTGGACCTGGCTGCGCACCGACGGCAGCGGGCACCTGCTCGATCTCGGCCGCACCCGATACCGCCCCACCAAGGCACTGGCCGACTTCGTCATCGCCCGGGACAAGACCTGCCGGACACCGGGCTGCCACCGGCCCGCGATCACCTGCGACCTGGACCACATCGTCCCCTTCGCCGCCGGCGGGACCACCGACCCCGACGACCTGCATGCGCTGTGCGAGACCCACCACAAGCTCAAACACCACGGGCACTGGCACGTCGAACGACTCCCCGACGGCACCACCATCTGGATCAGCCCCACCGGCCACCGCTACGAGAAGCCTCCAGGCTGAGCGATTTCTCCAAGCGCGCGGCCGTCGCCGGGCGCGACGATGGGGTCATGAACGAGATCACCGTGACCCCGAAACTGGTCGTCGACAGCGCCGACCGCGCCATCGACTTCTACCGCCGCGCACTCAGCGCGGAGCCCGGCGTCCGGTACGCCGGGCCGGACGGCAGGGTCGTCTACGCCGAGTTCCGGCTCGGCGCGAGCACGCTGTCGATCAAGGACGCCGACGAGCACGACCCCGCCGCCGGCGCGCTGTTCACGCTGGACGTCCCCGACGCGAACGCCGTCGGGGCGGCCCTGGAGCAGGCCGGCGCGACCGTCGTGTTCCCGATCGACGACCAGCCGTACGGCCTGCGCCAGGGACGGCTGCGCGACCCGTTCGGCATCCAGTGGATCGTCTCGCAGCAGACCGACGACCTCAGCCCCGACGAGGTGCAGCGGCGGCTGGACTCGACGCCGGGGTGAGCACGCCCGTCACCAGCTCCGCCAGCAGGTCGATCCCCTCGGTGGACAGGATCGACTCCAGGTGGAACTGCACCGACGCGAACCCGGCCCCGCGCAGCGCGAACACCTCGCCGGTGTCCGGATGCGCCGCGACCTCCACACCCGGTGGCATGTCGGCACCGGCACCGGCCCCGGCGCCGGCGAGCCCCGCCGCGTACGTGTTGTAGAAGCCGACCCGGGTCTCGCGGCCGAACAGCGGCACCGCCCGCTGGGTGCCCTGGTACGGCCGCGGCAGCGGCCCGACCGGCAGTCCGAGCTGGCCGGCCAGCACCTGGTGGCTGAGGCAGACGGCGAGCAGCGGCCGCCGTGCGGCCAGCCGGGCGCGGACGACGTCGTGCAGCCGGGCGATCCGCGGGTCGGCGACGTCACGCGGGTCGCCGGGGCCGGGGCCGGCCAGCAGCAGATCGTACGCGTCGCCGTCCGCCGGGCGGCCGCCGACGGTGTCCCAGCGCCGGACCTCCGCCCGCATGCCGAGCCGGCGCAGCAGGTGCGCCAGCATCGCCGTCCACCGGTCCTCGGCGTCGACGATCAGTACCGATCGCCCCGCCAGCGTGGGCCGTGCGGCGTCCGCACCCTGCGGGCGCAGCCAGAACGGCGCCAGGGTGCGGTTGCGCGCGGTCAACGCGGCCGCGATCTCCGGGTCGCCGGCGAACGACGGCGACCGTCGCGCGCGGCCCGACCCGGCGAGCGCGGCCAGCACGCCGGCCGCCTTCGCGTGCGTCTCGGTGACCTCGTGACCGGCGACCGAGTGCCGCACCAGCGTCGCGCCGACGGGGACCCGCACCGTCCCGTCCGGCTCCAGGTACGCCGTGCGGATGAGGATCGGCGCGTCGACGGTCAGCCGGCCGGCGGCGCCCTCGATGAGCGCCGCCACCCCCGCGTAGTACCCCCGCCCACCCACCTCGTAGCGCGTGATCACCCGCGCCGCGTTCTCCAGCGGCGACCCCGTCACCGTCGGGGCGAACATCGTCTCGCGCAGCACGTCGCGCACGTCCAGCCGCGTCGCGCCCTCGAGCAGGTACTCGGTGTGGATCAGGTGGCTCATCTCCTTGAGGTACGGCCCGAGGACGCGTCCGCCGTCCTCGCAGACCGCGCTCATCATCTTCAGCTCCTCGTCGACCACCATGAACAGCTCTTCGGTCTCCTTCGGGTCGGCGAGGAAGCGCAGCAGGTCGTCGGAGGTGGCGCCGTCCGCCGGGACGCGGTAGGTGCCGCTGATCGGGTTCATCACGACGGTGCCGTCGTCGACGCTGACGTGCCGTTCCGGCGTTGCGCCGACCATCGTCAGGTCGCCGGCGTGCACCGCGAACGTCCAGTACGCACCCGGTTCGCCGGTGAGCAGCCGGCCGAACAGCCGCAGCGCCGCGTGCGGCACGGACCCGGTCAGCCGGGCCAGGTAGTCGCGCCGGATGACGAAGTTGGCGCCGGCGCCGCGGCCGATCTCGTCGCGGATGACCCGCCCGACGATGTCCGCGTACTCGTCGTCGGCGACGTCGAACCCACCCGGCGCGACGTCCACGTCGCCGGACACCGCGGCCACGACGTCCGCCCGCGACAGGTGCGACCGCGACCGCACCCGCAGGCAGCGCAGCGGCGCGCCGTCGTCGTGGCACTCGAAGCCGCGCTCGGACAGCTGCCGGTACGGGATCAGCGCCAGCGTCGCCGGGCTGTCCCCGTCCGGCAGCGGGATGTCCGCCAGCCGGTCGACGTCGACGACGTCACCGAGCAGCAGCTCGACGCCGGGCCGGCCGGCGCGGGCGAGCAGGGCGAACGGCGGGGGAGCGGGGTCGTCGAGCAGGTCCTTCAGCATGGTCGTTCCTTCCGGTCGGGCCTCGACCGGGCGGAACGGGTGCCGGAACGACGGCGACCGCCTCGGTGAGGCGGTCGCTTGCGTGGGGTACGCGAAGGGAGTGGGCCGCCTAGGAGGCGGGCCACCACGTGCCGAGCACGGTCGCGTACATGCGGGTGACCTTAGCATCACCCGCCGTTGGCCGGGGCCGTCCGCGGGACGTGCGCCGGCGGCGGCACCGTCGTCGCCGTCACCGGCGGCGGTGGCGGCGGCCGTTCCGGCAGCTCGCGGGCCCCGTTGGTCTCGGCGGCGCCCTCCTGAGCGGCCGGCTTCTCCGTCGCGTTCTCGAGGAAGCGCAGCAGCTCGACCGGGAACGGCAGCACCAGGGTCGAGTTCTTCTCGGCTGCCACCTCGACGATCGTCTGCAGCAGCCGCAGCTGCAGCGCCGACGGGGTCGCCGCCATCGCGGACGCCGCCGAGGCGAGCTTGTGCGACGCCTGGAGCTCACCGTCGGCCGTGATGATCCGCGACCGCCGCTCCCGCTCCGCCTCGGCCTGTCGTGACATCGAGCGCTTCATCGTCTCCGGCAGCGCGACGTCCTTGATCTCGACCCGGTCGATCTCGATGCCCCAGCCGACGGCCGGGCTGTCGATCATCAGGGCCAGGCCCTGGTTCAGCGCCTCCCGGTTGGACAGCAGGTCGTCGAGCTCGCTCTTGCCGATGATCGACCGCAGCGACGTCTGGGCCACCTGCGAGACGGCGAACTCGTAGTCCTGCACCTCGACGACGGCGTCGACGGGGTCGTGCACGCGGAAGTACACGACGGCGTCGACGCGGACCGTCACGTTGTCGCGGGTGATGCCGTCCTGCGCGGGGATCGGCAGCGTGACGATCTGCAGGTTGACCTTGCGCATCTGGTCGACGAACGGGGCGATCCAGACGAAGCCCGGCTCGCGCGGCGGCCCGTGCACCCGGCCGAGCCGGAACACGACGCCGCGCTCGTACTGACGGACGACGCGCGCGCTCGCGCCCAGCCCGACGAAGCCGGCCATGACCAGGATGATGAGGATCGCGAATAGCGCACCCATGCTGACCTCCTCGTCAGCGGCGGTTCATCTTCGAGCGTACGCCGGGCGCTCGCGGCGAGCGAACACGCGGGAAAACCGGTTGTGAGTGAGTCCTCACTCACTTACCATCGTGACCCATGGCCACCGAGACCCGCCGGACCCGCGCGACGCCCATGTCGCCGGACGAGCGGCGCGAGGCGATCATCGCCGCCACCGTGCCGCTGCTGCGGCAGCACGGGTTCGCCGTCAGCACCCGGCAGATCGCCGAGGCCGCCGGCATCGCCGAGGGCACCATCTTCCGGGTCTTCGACGACAAGGAGTCGCTGCTGCGGCGGGCCCTCGAAGCGGCCCTCGAGCCCGGCGAGACCGAGCGGCGGCTGGCTGCCGTCGGCACCCACCTGCCGCTGGAGGAGCGGCTGCTGGCCGTTGCGCAGATCCTGCACGAGCGGCTGACCAGCGTCTTCCAGCTGATGGTGGCGATCGGCTTCAACCGGCCGCCCGGCGACGACGGCCGGCAGCAGCCCCCGCGGCATGCCGGCATGATGACGATCATCGCTCAGCTCCTCGAGCCCGACCGCGACCGCCTGCGCGTCCCTCCGGCCGAGGTGGCCCGGCGGCTGCGCGTCCTCGCCTTCGCCGGCTTCCACCCGCTCATCAACGACCACGAGCCGATGACGCCGGCCGAGGTCGTCGACACCCTCCTGCACGGCGTCAGCACCGAAGCGGGCGACCCCTCGCCCTGACCCCCTCGACCCGGGCACACGAAGCACCTCACCTCACATCCGATACTCCCGTTCGGAGCCGCACCATGCTCATCACCCTGTTGCGGACGTACCTGCGCCCGTACCGGCGATGGCTCACCGCCGTCGTCGTGCTGCAGTTCGTCGGCACGCTGGCCTCGCTGTACCTGCCCAGCCTCAACGCCGACATCATCGACAACGGCATCGCCCGCGGCGACACCGGCTACATCATGCGCACCGGCGGGTGGATGCTGGCGGCGACGCTGCTGCAGATCACCTGCACGATCGGCGCGGTGTACTTCGGCGCCAAGACGGCGATGGGGTTCGGCCGCGACGTGCGGGCCGCCGTCTTCCACCGCGTCGGCGAGTTCTCCGCCCGCGAGGTGGGCCGGTTCGGCGCGCCGTCGCTGATCACCCGCAACACCAACGACGTCCAGCAGGTCCAGATGCTGGTGCTGATGTCGTGCACGCTCCTGGTCACCGCGCCGATCATGGCCACCGGCGGCGTCATCATGGCGCTGCGCGAGGACGTCGGGCTGGCCTGGCTGCTGCTGATCTGCGTCCCGGCGCTGATCGCCGGCATCGCGCTGATCGTGCGGCGCATGGTGCCGGGCTTCCGGCTCATGCAGGAGCGAATCGACGGCGTCAACCGGGTCATGCGCGAGCAGATCACCGGTATCCGCGTGGTCCGCGCGTTCGTCCGGGAGCGGTGGGAGCGCAGCCGGTTCGCCATCGCCAACACCGCGCTCACCGAGACCGCCCTCTACGTCGGCCGGCTGATGGCGCTGATGTTCCCGTGGGTGATGTTCGTCTTCAACGTGTCCAGCGTGGCGGTGCTGTGGTTCGGTGCCGGCCGGGTCGACGACGGCCAGATGCAGATCGGCTCGCTGACCGCCTTCCTGACCTACCTGATCCAGATCCTGATGTCGGTCATGATGGCGACGTTCATGCTGGTCATGCTGCCGCGGGCCACTGTGTGCGCCGAGCGCATCGGCGAGGTGCTCGACACCGAGTCGTCGGTGGTGCCGCCGGCGGAGCCGGTGACGACGCTGCCGCGGCGGGTGTCGCTGGAGCTGCGGGGCGCGGAGTTCGCCTACCCGGGCGCGGAGGCGCCGGTGCTGCGCGACGTCACGTTCACCGTCGAGCCGGGCACCACGACGGCGATCGTCGGCAGCACCGGGTCGGGCAAGACGACGCTGGTCAGCCTGGTGCCCCGGCTCATCGACGTGACGGCGGGCCAGGTGCTGGTGGGCGGCGTCGACGTCCGCCGGCTCGACCCCGAGGCGCTGCGCGAGCGGATCGGCCTGGTGCCGCAGAAGGCGTACCTGTTCTCCGGCACCGTGGCCAGCAACCTGCGCTACGGCAACCCGAGCGCCACCGACGACGAGCTGTGGGAGGCGCTGCGCATCGCGCAGGCCGCCGACTTCGTCGCGGAGCTGCCCGAGGGCCTGGACGCGCCGATCGCGCAGGGCGGCACCAACGTGTCCGGCGGGCAGCGGCAGCGGCTGGCGATCGCCCGGGCGCTGGTCCGCAAGCCCGACATCTACCTGTTCGACGACTCGTTTTCGGCGCTCGACCTCGCCACCGACGCCCGGCTGCGGGCGGCGCTGCGGCCGCACACGACGGACGCCGCGGTGCTCATCGTCGCGCAGCGGATCTCCACCATCATCGACGCCGACCAGATCGTGGTGCTCGACGACGGCGCCGTCGTCGGGCTCGGCACGCATGCCGAGCTGCTGGAGAGCAGCCCGACCTACGCCGAGATCGTCGAGTCCCAGCTGACCGCGGAGGAGGCGGCATGAGCGCGTCCAGGCCGGCCGGAGGCGCCGGGTCCACGGCGACGGCGGCGCCCCCTCGACCCGCCGGCCCGGGAGGTCCCGGCGGCCCCGGCGGACGTCCTGGCGGCGGGCCGTTCGGTGGCGGCATGGCCGGGCCGCCGCAGAAGGCGATGAACTTCGGCCCGTCGGCGAAGCGGCTGATCGGGCGCCTGCGACCCGAGCGCGCCGGCGTGCTGCTGGTGATCGTGCTGGCGGTCGTCAGCGTGGCGCTCAACGCCGTCGGCCCGCGGCTGCTCGGCCACGGCACCGATCTCATCTTCGAGGGTGTCATCGGCCGGCAGCTGCCCGCCGACGTCACGAAGGACCAGGCGGTCGAGAATCTGCGGGCCGACGGCCAGGACACCTTCGCCGACATGCTCGCGCACATGGACGTCGTGCCCGGCCAGGGCGTCGACTTCGACGCGCTGCGGTCGGTGCTGCTGGGCGTGCTGGCGCTGTACGTGGGCGCGTCGCTGTTCATGTGGATCCAGGCGTTCCTGCTCAACACGATCGTGCAGCGGACGGTGTTCCGGCTGCGCTCGGACGTCGAGGACAAGATCCACCGGCTGCCGCTGAAGTACTTCGACGCCAACGCCCGCGGCGACGTGCTGAGCCGCGTCACCAACGACATCGACAACGTGTCGCAGAGCCTGCAGCAGACGATGAGCCAGCTGCTCAACTCGCTGCTCACCGTGCTCGGCGTGCTGGCGATGATGGTGTGGATCTCGCCCGTGCTGGCGTTGATCGCGGTGGTGACGATCCCGCTGTCGATGGTCGTGACCGCGGTGATCGCGAAGCGGTCGCAGCAGCAGTTCGTGGCGCAGTGGGCGCACACCGGCGCGCTGAACGGGCAGATCGAGGAGGCCTACACCGGCCACGCCCTCGTGAAGGTGTTCGGCCGGCAGCGCGAAGTGGAGGAGTCGTTCGGCGCCAAGAACGACGAGCTGTTCCAGGCCAGCTTCGGGGCCCAGTTCGTGTCCGGGCTCATCATGCCGGTGATGTTCTTCATCGGGAACCTCACCTACGTCGCGATCGCCGTCGTCGGCGGCCTGCGCGTGGCGTCGGGGTCGATGAGCCTCGGCGAGGTGCAGGCGTTCGTGCAGTACACCCGGCAGTTCACCCAGCCGCTCACCCAGCTGGCGTCGATGGCGAACCTGCTGCAGTCCGGCGTGGCGTCGGCGGAGCGGGTGTTCGAGCTGCTCGACGAGCCCGAGCAGGTGCCCGACCCGGAGACGCCGGCGACGCTGGGCGGCCCGGCCCGCGGGCGGGTCGAGTTCGAGCACGTGACGTTCAGCTACGACCCGGACCAGCCGCTCATCGAGGACCTCTCGCTGGTGGCCGAGCCGGGCCGGACGGTGGCGATCGTCGGCCCGACCGGCGCCGGCAAGACCACTCTGGTCAACCTGATCATGCGGTTCTACGAGCTGCAGGGCGGGCGCATCACCATCGACGGCCGCGACATCGCCGAGCTGAGCCGCGACGAGCTGCGCTCCACCATCGGCATGGTGCTGCAGGACACCTGGCTGTTCGGCGGCACGATCCGCGAGAACATCGCCTACGGCGACCCCACGGCGTCGGAGGAGCAGATCCGCGCCGCGGCCGAGGCCACCTACGTCGACCGCTTCGTCCACTCGCTGCCCGACGGCTACGACACCGTCATCGACGAGGAGGGCGACAACATCAGCGCCGGCGAGAAGCAGCTGCTCACCATCGCCCGAGCGTTCCTCGCCGACCCGTCGATCCTCATCCTCGACGAGGCGACGTCGTCGGTCGACACCCGCACCGAGGTGCTGGTGCAGCAGGCCATGGCGGCGCTGCGCAGCGACCGGACCAGCTTCGTCATCGCGCACCGTCTGTCGACGATCCGCGACGCCGACCTGATCCTCGTCATGCGCGACGGCGCCATCGTCGAGCAGGGCTCGCACGCCGTGCTGCTCGAACGGCGGGGCGCGTACTTCGACCTGTACAACAGCCAGTTCGCGCTGCCGGCGGTCGACTCGGACTGACGCCGCCGCTCAGCGCAGCTCGACCCCGTGGTCGAGGAGGGCCCGCGCGCACCCGTCGAAGTCGCGCGGGCCCACCTCGCCGTTGACCGACGCCCACGCGAACGTGCCGGCGACGGTGTCGCCGAAGCCGTGCGGCACGGCCGGGTCGGCGCCGTGCTCGAGGAGGAACCGCGTCAGGCCGGCGTCGCCGCGGAAGACGGCGTGGTTCAGCGCGGTCGCCTGCCAGTCGCCGCCGAGGGTGTCGACGGGCCAGCCGGCCTCGACCATCAGCCGGACGGCGTCGGCGGCACCGGCGGCGGCGAGGTCGGGCAGCAGCCGCCGCTGGGCGTCGTCGAGCGTCGCCACCACGCCCGGGTGGTTCGCCAGCAGCCGGCGCGCGGCCGCGCCCTCGCCGCTCGCGCACGCGGCGACGACCAGCTCGCGGACGTCGAGCGGCTCGACGGCGCCGGCGTCGGCGTCGTGCAGCAGTTCCGCGACCTCGGGGAGGCCGAAGCGCAGCGCCAGCCGGTAGGCGCCGACGCCATCCGGGGTGACGGCGCGCGGGTCGGCCCCGGCGTCGAGCAGCAGCCGCACGAACGCCGTCGAGCACCGCCGCCGGATCGCGAACAGCAGCGGCGACCCCCACGTCGGCGACGGCTCGTTCGGGTCGCCGCCGTGCTCGAGCAGCAGCCGCAGCACGTCGGCGTCGTCGTGGTCGGCGACGGCGAACATCGCGTTCGTGCCGGTCACCGTCGCGCCGGCGGCCAGCAGCAGGCGCGTGCACTCGAGGTCGCCGAGGGAGTGGTACAGCGACTCGCCGTCGTCGGGAGCGGCGCCGGCCTCGAGCAATAGGGCGGTCAGTTCGCGGTCGTGGGTGACGCCGGCGGCGCCGTAGAGCGCGGTCAGCGGGTGGCCGCCGTGCGGCGTGACCTTCTGGTTCGGGTCTGCGCCGGCCTCGAGCAGGACGCGCGCACACTCGCGGACGCCGTCGGCGAAATCGGTCAGCCGCACCAGGGACGAGTGCGTGACGGCGACCAGCGGCGGCAGGCCGAGCGGGCCGCCCGGCCGGTGCACCCAGCCGGGGTCGGCGACGATCGCGTCGCGGACGACGGCGACGTCGCCGACGGCGCAGGCGACGTGCGCGTCCGCGAGGTCGAGGCCGTCGACCTGGCCGATCGCCGCGGCGGCGCTCGCCGGCGTGGCGATGTGCGTCCCGCCGATGGTGTCGCCGGCATAGACCAGCGCGAGCCAGCCGGTCACCGTCAGGCCGCGCAGCTGCTCGACATGGCGGCGCAGCGCCGGCCACGACGCGAAGCCGTACCCGCGGGCGAGACGGAACTGGGCATCGCTCAGCCGCGCGCCGGGCTCGTCGTCGCGCAGGCGGCGCAGCAGCTGCTTGGCCTGCTTCTTCAGGTGGCCCAGGTCGGGGCGAGAGGGCAGCTCGGGCATCGAGACCTCCGTGCGCAAGGGCGCCGATGGTCCGCAGGGTCGGCCGCACAAAGGCTCGGACGATGGCACGTGCTGACGGAGTGGGTTGGACCCTGCCCGCGGACCCGGACGCGGCTCCGGCCGCGCTGCCGCCGAGCTTACCGTCTTCACCGGCCGGTCCGGGGGAGTTCATCCGGCAGGCCCCGGCCGCTCGATCGCCGCCCCTACCGTGACCGCCAGTCCACGGCGATTCGGGAGGGTGCAGCGATGGCCGACACACCTGGCAGGACCATCGATCGGCGGCGGTTCCTCGGCCTGGCCGGGGCCGGTGTCGCCGGCGCGCTGGCGACGACGTCGCTGCCGGGCGGCTTCGGCCGTCCGGCGCGGGCCGCCGCCGCTCCCGACGGCGCCGGCCTGCGGTTCGCTGTGGTCACCGACACCCACGCCAGCCCGGAGGAGCCGGTCCGGCTGCAGCTGCTGCCGCGGGTCTTCCAGTCGATCGACCGGGCGAACCCGGACTTCGTCATGAACTGCGGCGACATCACCGACTACGGCGCCGGGGCGGAGTTCGACGCGTACCTGTCGACGATCCCGCGGACGCTGCGGCCGCGGATGCGCCACGTCCCCGGCAACCACGAGGTGCGCTGGGACGTCAACGCCGGCCGGCTCTACCAGCAGACGTTCGGCCCGGCGCCGTACACGTTCGACGTCGGCGGCGTGCGGGTCGTCGGCCTGGACGCGACGCAGCTGCTGCAGGAGCCCGGGCACCTCGGGCCGGAGCGGCTGCGCTGGCTGTCGGGTGCTCTGGACCAGGGCGCGCCGGCGGTGCTGTTCCAGCACTTCCCGTACGGCGCCGATCACTATTACGTCAACGACCAGGACGCGTTCCTCGGCGCCGTCGCCGGGTCGTCCGTCCGCGCGGTGTTCGCCGGCCACGTGCACTCCGAGGGCGTCTACCGGTTCAACGGGTTCACGCAGGTCACCGGTGCCGCGACCCGCAACGCGGCGCTCTACTACTGGGTCGAGCGGGCCGAGGACGCCGGGCACCCGGTGCTGCGGGTCTGGGCCGTGACGGTGGCGATCGACGGCGTCGAGACGCGGCGCGAGCTGACCACGATCCCGCTCGGCGGCGACGGCTCGGGCCGGCTGCTCGCGCCCGGCCGCGTCGTCATCGATCTGGCCGCGGGCGGCGCGCTGGACGTCCGCGTCGAGGTGCCGCGCGACGGCGCTCCGGCGCAGGTGCGCGCGCAGGTGTACCCGCAGCACGTCTTCGGCGGCCGCAACGCCGGGACGTGGGTGCCGCTGGCGGCGCCGGGCCGCAGCCGCTGGTGGTCGGGGACGGTCGACGCCGCAGCGCTGCCGCCCGGCACCCACCGGCTGCAGCTGCGCGTCGTCGGCGCGGACGGCGCGACGCACGAGTCGACCGCGGCGTTCGAGCTGCCGGCGGTCGCCGGGACGCCGGGGCGGCGGTGGTCGCGGACACTCTCCGGGAGCGTGCAGGGCGGTCTGACGGCGACGCCGGACGGGCTCGTCGCGGCCGGGTCGACCGGTGGCGACGTGGTGCTGGTGGACCCGCGGCGGGGCGGACGACCGCGCTGGTCCGCGTCCGCGGGACCGGTGCTGCGCGCGTCCGCCGTCACCGTGGAGACGGTCTTCGTGCCGTCGGCGGACCATCGGCTCCGTGCCCTGGCCGCTGCGGACGGCGTCGAGCAGTGGAGCGTCGACGCCGGCGCGCCGGTGCTGTCGGCGCCGCTCGTCACGGCGCTGGGTCCGGACTCGGTGCCGGCCGTGGTGTTCGCCGCGGGCCGCACGCTGCACGCCGTCGACCCCTCGGACGGAGCGGAGCTGTGGCGGGCCGACCTCGGCGGGTTCTTCGCCGGGCGGGCCGCCTGCGACGGGGCGCGGGTCTACGCCGGCAGCGGCGACGGGTACGCGTACGCGTTCGACGCGGTGACGGGCGAGCGGCTGTGGCGGTTCAGCACGACGTCGCGGACGAACACCTACGGCCGGCTGCTCTACGGCGCCTGGGACGACACCGTCGAGCTGCTGCCCGGCGGCCTCGTGCTGTTCGCGACGGTGTCCAGCACGTTCGCCGTCGACGCCGCCACCGGTGCGCTGCGCTGGCAGGTGGCCGGCGGCTGCATGTACCCGCCGTCCGGGCTGACCGAGCACGGGTTGCTGCTGGTCGACGAGTGGGGCCGGTTCCAGCTGGTCGACCCGGCGACGGGGACGCGACGGTGGTACGCCGAGCTGGGCGCCCGCACGCTGAACGCCGGCCCGGTGATCGCCGGCGACACCGCCTGGGTGGTCGCGACCACCGGCCTGCTGGCCGGCGTCGACGTCGCGACCGGGATCATCGCGCACCGGCTGCAGACCGGTCCGGCGAACAGCTTCAGCACCCCGGTCGTGGTCGACGGCGTCCTCGTCTTCGGCGACCAGGACGGCGGCCTGCACGGCATCGACCTGCCGTGAGCGTCGTGTGCGCCGTGGCGGGTCAGTGCTTCGGGCGGGCGCGCACGTGCATGCGCTCGCCCTGCGGACCGTAGAGGCTGATGACCTCCGCCGGCTCGGGGCCGGGGTTGCCGAACCAGTGCGGCACATGGGTGTCGAACTCGGCGACCTCGCCGGCCTTGAGCAGGACGTCGTGCGGGCCGAGCCGCAGCCGGATGCGGCCCGACAGGACGTACATCCACTCGTAGCCCTCGTGCGTGCGCTGGTCCAGCTCCGGCGACGGGACGCCCGGCGGGAAGATCTGCTTGTAGGCCTGCAGGCCGCCCGGCCGCCGTGACAGCGGCACGTAGGTGATCCCGTTGCGCTGGAACGAGCGCAGCCGCAGCCGCGGGTCGCCGGTCTCAGGGGCGTCGACCAGCTGGTCCAGCGGGACCCGGTGCGCCCGCGCGATGGGCAGCAGCAGCTCCAGCGTCGGCCGCCGCCCGCCGGACTCCAGCCGCGACAGCGTGCTCACCGAGATGCCCGTCGTCTCCGACAGCTGGGCCAGCGTGACGCCGCGCTCCTGGCGCAACTCGCGCAGCCGCGGCCCGACGGCGTCGAGCACCTGGCCGAGGCGGTCGTCGTCCATGCGCACGATTTTGCCAGATCGGCAACGAACCTTGCCGCCGCCGGCGTCGGAGGCGCACTCTGACAACATGACTAATGAGAACCGTTACGACGTGGTGGTGATCGGCGGCGGGGCCGCCGGGCTGAGCGGTGCGCTGACGCTGTCGCGGGCGCGGCGGTCGGTGCTGGTGATCGACGCCGGGGCACAGCGCAACGCGCCCGCCGGCGGTGTGCACAACTACCTCGGCCGCGAGGGCACGGCGCCGGCCGAGCTGTACCGGATCGGCCGGGCCGAGATCGAGGGCTACGGCGGCGAGTTCCGCGCCGGGTCCGTGACCGAGGTGACCGGCGCGTCCGGCGACTTCACCGTCCGGCTCGAGGACGGCGACGAGGTGCGGGCGCGGCGCATCCTGCTGGCCACCGGCGGCGTCGACGACCTGCCGGACGTGCCCGGCGTCCGCGAGCGGTGGGGCCGCGACGTCCTGCACTGCCCGTACTGCCACGGCTGGGAGGTCCGCGACCGCGCGATCGGCATCCTGGCGACGTCGGCCGGCGCCGTCCACCAGGCGCAGCTGTTCCGGCAGTGGTCCGCCGACGTGACGCTGTTCGCGCACACCGCCGCCGCGGAGCTCGGTGACGACGCGCGGGCCGACCTCGCCGCGCGGGGCGTCCGCGTCGTCGAGGGCACGGTCGCGGCGCTGCGCATCGAGGACGACGCCATCGTGGGGGTCGAGCTCGAGAGCGGCGACGTCGTCCCCGTCGGCGCCGTCGTCGTGCAGCCGAAGCCGATCGCCCGGGCCGGCATGGTGGCCGGCCTCGGCCTGAAGCCGGTGGAGGTGGAGCGCGGCGGCCTCGTCGTCGGCACCGCCCTCACCGTCGACCCGACCGGCGCGACTGCGGTGCCGGGCATCTGGGCGGCCGGCAACGTCGCCGACGGCTATGCGACGGTGATCAAGTCGGCCGCCGCCGGGGTGGACGCCGCGGCGCTGATCAACTTCGATCTCGCCGCCGAGGGCGTCTACTCGCCGGTCGCCGAGGCCGTCGAGCCCGCCGAGGCCGCCGAGGCCGCCACCGCGTCGGCCAGCTGAGGCAGGTAGTCGTCGAGCATCCATGGGATCGACAGCACGGTCGGCGCGGAGCTGGCGCTCACGTAGTCCTCGCCGGCGATGGGCGCGAACGCGCCCGCCGCCACGGCGGGGATCTGCGCGTACGCCGGGTCGGCGGCGAACGCGTCGGCCGCGGCCTGGTCGTTGAACCAGGCGACGAACACGTCGGACTCGACGTCGCCGGCCAGCTCCGGTGAGACGTAGTAGTAGACGCCGTCGCCCTCCGCGTGCTCGTCGACGTACGGGGCCGGCGTCATGCCGAGGTCGGCGAGCAGCCGCACGCGCACGTCGTCGGACGTGTAGAGCGCGAGCTGCCCGCCGTCCTCGGTGCCGTAGGCGAAGGTCGCGCCGGCCAGCTCCGGGTACTCCTCGGTGCGTGTGGCGAGGTACTGCTCGGTGTCGCCGACCAGCCGCTCGGCCTCGTCCTCGCGGCCGAGCGCCCGCCCGATGATCGTGGTCTGCTCCTGCCAGGGCGTGCTCCACGGCGCGTCCGGGTAGGCGACGGTGGGCGCGATGGCGCTGAGCGTGTCGTACTCCTCCTGCGTGAGCCCGGAGTAGACGGCGAGGATGACGTCGGGCTGCGCCTCGGCGATCGCCTCGTACGGGATCTCCTCGCCCGCGGCGTTGGGCAGCAGCTCCGGCAGGTCGGCGTCGCCCAGGGCTTCGCGCACCCACGGCAGGACGCCCTCGTCGTCGCCGCCGTAGTCGAAGAACGGCATCGCCACCGGCGTGACGCCCAGCGCGAGCACGGCGTCCTGGTTCGACGGCCCCCACGTCACGACGCGCTCGGGCGCCTCCTCGATGGTGGCCTCGCCGAGCGCGTGCTCGATGGTCACCGGGAAGGCGCCGTCGGCCGGAGCGCCACCGGTGGCGCCGCTGCCGGGGTCGTTGCCGGAGGTGTCGCCGTCGGAGCCGCAGCCGGCGAGGGCCGCGGCTCCGACGAGCGCGACGAGCAGGAACGTGGGCAGGCGTCGAGGACTCACCCGGCTAAATTAGCTCAGGCAAACCTAACTTCGCGCGCCGGGGTCGCTTCAGGCGCTGACCGTGCCGGTGAGCCGGCAGGCGTCGGCCCAGCGTGCGGGGTCGGTGCTGCCACGCGGCTCGACCAGGCGGGCGCAGTCGGCGATGGTCAGCTCGAGCAGCTCGTGCAGCAGTGCGTCGGGGTCGGCGACGCAGGCGTTGGCGACGCCCTCGACCGCGCACCGGACCGCCGTCGGCGCCGCGTAGCGCTGGAAGCCCTTCATCGTCGTCTGCTCGCCCTCGGCGAAGTCGTACGCCCACCGGGCCGCCACCGGGACCTTGTCGAGTGCCTCGCGGCTGCGCTGGGTGAGCGTTCCGGCCGGCCGGTGGTCGAGCTCGTCGAGGATGCGCTCGGCCGACAGCAACGCGACCGCCAGCACCCGCTGCCGTTCCGCCGAGGCGACCGGCAGCGCCGTCTGGGCGACCCGCAGCGTGATGTGGACGTCCATGCGAGGGTCGTCGGAGTCGACCCCGATGACCGAGGGGACCAGTGGTGCCAGCCGCGGCCGGCGCTCGTCGGAGATGGCGTCGTTCACCAGCCGGGCGACCGCGGCCAGCAGCGGATGCGTGCAGGACGGGTGGTCGCTCCAGCGCTCGCCGGCGAGGTAGGACGCGAATTCCATGAAGCACGCGCCCTTGCGTGCGTTGCGGTGTTTGCCCTTCGAGAGCACCGGCAGCATGCCTGGTGCGTCGTTGTGGAGACCGGACATGGATGCACCCCGAGAGTCTTCGGCGGGTTGTGTGCTCACCATCTTGCTCCTGTTCACGCCTGGATTCCACTGCTTTGTGCGGTACTTCGGTGCGGCGCAGGGGGTGGTCAGGAGGCGTGCCGGGCCTCCTGGGCGACGAGTGCGGCCGCCGCGGCGACGTCGAGGTGATCGAGCGGTGCGCCGCGGCGACGGCCAGGAACGCCCCGGTCAGCGCGGCGGCGAGGGGTGCCTGGCCGGACTCGGGCTCGACGGCGACCTGCGCCAGGATGTAGCCGACGTCGAGGTCGGCCGGCCCGTCGGTGGCGTTGCGCCAGTCGATGAGCACCGGCCCGTCCGGTGTCAGGACCACGTAGCCGGGGTGTAGATCGAGGTGGATGACGGTGCCGTCCGGCGCGGCGGTGGGCCGCCCAGCCGGTGGGACGGCGTGCAGCCGCCGGTGCAGGTCGGCCAGCGTCGCGGCGGCCGCGGCGACGGTGCTGTCGCCGTCGAGCAGCGCCTGGAGGAGCGTCGGACCGGCGAGCCGGTCGAGGACGAGGTCCGGACCAGTGACCCCGTGAACCGCCGGCGCCGGGAAGCCGTGCGCCCGGACGTGCGTCATGACGGGCCGGGCTGCTCGCCGCGTGCGTGGTCGATGACGATGCCCAGAACCATGATCACGGGCGGATTACTGTCGCCATAGCAGTAGTAGCTCGCCCATGACGACGGTTCTCACCGCTGGACCCTCGCCAGCAGGTAGGCCTGCGGCGTCTTCTCCAGCGGCGGCCGCCCCGCCCGGACCAGCCGCGCCTCGACGGCGAAGCCGGCGTCGGCGAGCAGCTCCGCGATGTGGTCGGGCGGCAGCCGGTACGCATGGGCGTCGATGTCGTGCCCGTACGCGTGCTGGACGTGCACGACCTCGTCGCCCGCCTGGAAGGCCAGCAGCAGCCGGCCGTCGTGGCGCAGCGCCCGGCGGAACTCGGCGAACACGCCGGGCAGCAGCTCGGGCGGCGTGTGGATGATCGAGTACCACGCGACCAGCCCGGCCAGGGCGCCGTCGGGGACGTCGAGCGCCGTCATGGTGCCGACCGTGAACCGGATGGCGGGATGGGCGGCGCGGGCGACCTCGATCATTCTCGGCGAGAGGTCGACGCCGGAGATGTCGAGCCCGTGATCGTGCAGGTAGCCGGTGATGCGGCCCGGGCCGCACCCGACCTCGACCACCGGCCCGGCCCCGGTGCCGACCAGCGACGTGAAGGCGTCGAGCATGGCGCGGTCGAACGGCTCGCCGGCGAGGTGGTCGCGCAGCTGCTCGGCGTAGGACGCCGCGACCGTGTCGTAGGCGGTGCGGGTGGCGGTGACGAAGTCGGGCTCGATCATGGTCGCGACCGTATCGGGCGCCACCGACAGCCCGCGCCGTCAACATGAGTTGACATCCCCGAGGTGTCAGCTTAGGTTGACATCATGACCGGATCCGAGGCACGAGAGGCGGTCGACGCCGCGACCGGGGCCGTCGACGCCGACCCGCGGGTCGGCCTGCGGGCGGTCGCCGCGCTGCGCCGGCTGGTGGAACGGCTCGAGGCGCTGCAGGTCGAGAGCGCCCGGCGTCAGGGCTGGTCCTGGGAGGAGATCGGGGCCGCACTCGGCGTCAGCAGGCAGGCCGTGCACAAGAAGCACGCGAGGAGGTAGGGATGTTCGAGCGGTTCACCCGAGAGGCCCGCGACGTCGTGATCGGGGCCCAGAAGGAGGCCCGCGAGCTGCGGCATCGCTGGATCGGCACCGAGCACGTGCTGCTGTCGCTGCTCGCCACGCCCGAGGCGCCGGGGGTGGCGACGCTGACCCGGCTCGGCGTGACGGCCGAGCGCGGGCGCGAGGCGGTGGTCGCCGTCGCCGGAGACGGGGGAGACCGGCTGGGCGACGAGGACACCGAGGCGCTGAAGGCGTTCGGCATCGACCTCGACGAGGTGCGCCGGCGCGCCGAGCAGGCCTTCGGCGAGGGCGCGCTCGACGCGCCGCTGGAGTCCGGCGGGGGACGGCGGTTCGGCGTCTTCCGGCGCAAGCAGACCGAGCGCGGGCCGGGGCACCTGCCGTTCGCGCCGCGGGCGAAGAAGGCGCTGGAGCTGTCGCTGCGCGAGGCGGTCGCGCGCAAGGACACCACCATCGGGACGCAGCACATCCTGCTCGGGCTGCTGCGCAGCGACGACCAGCAGACGACGGCGGTGTTCCAGCGCCTCGGCATCCAGCCGCGTGCCGTCCGCGACCAGGTGCTCGCCGACCTCCGCAAGGCCGCCTGATTCCTAGCGCGGCTCCAGCCGGAAGACGGGGTGCCGGGCGGCCTCCGCGGCGAACGCGGCCGGCGGGTCGGAGGGGTGGGCGTCGAAGTAGGGACGGGTGATCGGCTCGGCCCGCACGTACGCCTTGAGCACCGGGCCGGCCTCGTCGGGACCGCACTCGACGACCGCGTACGAGGCGCGGTGCCGGCCCCGGCGCAGCGACACCTCGCCGGCCGCCCGGGCGTTGCGCACCCAGCCGACCTCGCCGTACGGGCCGACGAGGTAACGGCGTCCGTCGTGCGTCATGACCCGCACCGGTGTGGTGCGCGGCCGGCCGGTCGTCCGTCCGCGCACGGTGAGCAGGGCGTACGGCGGCACCAGCCCGGCCTTCAGCGCCGGCTCGAACAGCGCGTTGCCGATGCGCCGGGCCAGGGTCGTGCGATACGTCCGCGCCATGCCCCCATCATGCGGGGAGAATGGCCCCGTGTGCGGATTCCGGGTGGCGGCGACGGCGGCCGTGTCGGCACTGCTGCTGCTCGCCGGGTGCTCCGTGGACGACGGCGACCGGCCCGGCGCGGCGCCCAGCCCGTCGCCGTCCGCCAGCGGCCCGGCCGCCACGCCGGCACCGACCCCGTCGCCCACCTCGAGCCCGATACCCACGCCGACGCCGACGCCCACACCGGCCCACCCGGTCTCGCTGCCGGCGCTCATGCAGCAGCGGTACGACGGCGGGGACCTGCGGCTCGGCGAGGTGCTCGAGACCGGCGGCGGCTACACCCGGTACGCCGTCACCTACCGCAGCGCGGGCCTGACCATCAGCGGCATCCTCAACCTGCCCGACGGCACCGGCCCGTTCCCGGTGCTGGTCCTGGCGCACGGCTACATCGACCCGGAGATCTACACGACCGGCCGCGGCCTGCGTCGCGAGCAGGACTACCTCGCCCGGCAGGGCTACGCCGTCCTGCACACCGACTACCGCAACCACGCCGGCTCCGACGACGACCCCGCGAACGAGGTGCGGCTGCGGCTGGGCTACACCGAGGACGTCGTCAACGCCGTGCTGGCGGTCAAGGCGGCCACCCATCTCCCGCAGCTCGACGGCGAGCGGGTCGGCCTGCTCGGCCGGTCGATGGGCGGCGGGGTCACGCTGAACACGCTGGTGGTGCAGCCGGGACTGGTCGACGCCGCGGTCATCTACGCGTCGGTGAGCTCCAACGCCGTCCAGAACTTCGACACCTGGACGCGCGGCCGGCCGGGCGCGGAGGACCTGACGGCCGAGATCGTCGCGGCCTACGGAGCTCCGGAGGAGAACCCGGCGTTCTGGCGCGACGTCTCACCGGTGACGTTCTTCGACCGCGTGACCGAGCCGGTGCTCATCCACCACGGCACCGCCGACGAGACCTGCCCGCCGCAGTGGGCCCACGACACCGACGCCGCGCTGCGGGCCGCCGGCAAGGACGTCACGCTGCAGCTCTACGAGGGCGAGCCGCACGCGTTCGAGGCCGGCTGGCAGCTGTCGATCGAGCGGACGGCGGCCTTCTTCGCCCAGCACCTCACCGCGTGAGCGAGTCGAGCCAGCGCTGCAGAGCCGCCGTCAACGCGACCGGCGCGTCGAGCTGGACGAGGTGACCGGCACCCTCGATCAGTTCCAGCCGCGCGCCCGGGATCATCGACGCCAGCCGGTGGGCGCGGTCGACCGGGATCCACGTGTCGCTCGTGCCCCACGCGACCAGCACCGGCACGTCGAGCTCTCCGTACCGCGGCTCGATCTCGTCCGTGTGCGCCTCGTCGGCCGCGGCGATCTGCCGGTAGAACGCGCGCTGCCCGTCCGGCCCGAGCCACGGGCCGACCAGCATCCGCAGCTGGTCCGCCGTCAGCTCGCCGGTCGCCGCGCCGGACACGTACGCCCGCAGCAGCGCCTCGTGCAGGTCGGCCGGCAGCGCCTCGAACACCGATGGGTGCTCGCCGACCAGCCGGAAGAACGGCGACCCCCACGGCGCCTGCGCCACCACGTCGACCAGCGCCAGCGACGTCACCGGCGCGCCGTGCAGCAGGTGCGCCCGCAGCGCGACCGCGCCGCCGATGTCGTGCGTCACCAGGTGCGGCGGCGGGCCGCCCCAGAACCGCAGCAGGTCCGCCAGCAGCTCGCCCTGGACGGCCAGCGAGACGTCGTGCCCGTCGTCCTTGGACGAGCGTCCGTATCCCGGCATGTCCCAGAGATGGACGGTGTACCGGCTGCTCAGGGCGTCGGCGAACGGCTCCCAGAGCGCGGACGACCAGGGCGTGCCGTGGCAGAAGACGACCGGGGGACCCGCACCGCGCCGGCTCCAGCGGACCCGGCGCCCGCGCCAGGAGTACTCCTCGTGCGCTTCCATCCCGGCTGAGTCTAGGATCGAGGGCGTACCGATCGGCCGGGGTGCCCCGCGTGGGCTGAGATCACACCCGCCGAACCTGATCCGGGTCATTCCGGCGCAGGGAGACCGACGGAGGAGCTGTTGCGACTCATGACACCCACGATCATCACGGCGGCGGGGTCCGACCCGTCCGGGGGCGCGGGCATCCAGGCCGACCTCAAGACGTTCTCAGCACTCGGCGCGTACGGCGGTGCGGTGCTCACGGCGCTGACGGCGCAGAACACCCGCGGCGTCACCGGCGTGCTCCCCGTGCCGGCGAGCTTCGTCACCGAACAACTGGACGCGCTCTTCGCCGACCTCGACGTCGCCGCGGTCAAGACCGGCATGCTGGGCAGCCCGGACGTCGTCGAGGCGGTCGCCGACGCCGCGCGCAGGCACGGAGTCCGCCACCTCGTCGTCGACCCGGTCATGGTCGCGACGTCGGGGGACCGGCTGGTCGACGACGCGACCGTCGAGGCCATCCGCGACCGGCTGCTGCCGCTGGCCGCCGTCGTCACGCCCAACCTGCCCGAGACCGCGGCGCTGCTCGGGCTGCCGGCCGTGGCGCCCGAGGAGGCCGCGGATGCCGCCGCCGAGCTGCACGCCAAGGGCCCGGCCGCGCTGGTCAAGGGCGGGCACGCGGCCGGGCCGGAGGCCGTCGACGTCCTGGCCGACGACGACGGCGTGCTGGAGCTGCGGGCGCCGCGGGTGGCGACGGAGAACACGCACGGCACCGGCTGCACGCTGTCGTCGGCGATCGCCGTCGGGCTGGGGCACGGGCGGCCGCTGCGCGAGGCCGTCCGCGACGCCAAGACCTACCTCACCGACGCCCTGCGCGCCGCCGACCAGCTGCGCGTCGGCGCCGGTCACGGCCCGGTGCACCACTTCCATGCCTGGTGGACGCCGGAAGGGACGCCCGCATGAGCTTCTCCGCCGACGCCTGGGCCGCCGCCGCTGCGTGGTACCACGCCATCCGCGCCCACCCGTTCCTCACCGGCCTCGCCGACGGGACGCTGGAGCGCAAGGTGTTCCTCCGCTACATCGCCGACGACGCCCACTACCTGTCCCGCTACGCCCGCGCGCTGGCGACGACGGCGGCCCGCTGGCCGGACGCGGAGCAGGCCGCGGTGCTCGCCCGGTTCGCCGCCGGCGCCGTCGACGCCGAGCGGCTGCTGCACGAGGCGCTGTTCGCCGAGGCCGGCATGTCGCTGCAGGACGCCATCGGCGAGGTCGAGCCGACGCCGACCTGCCTGGCCTACGTCAACACGCTGCAGGCCGACGCCGCGCTGGCGCCCGCCGGGGTCGCGCTGGCCGGGCTGCTGCCGTGCTTCCGCGTCTACACAGAGGTCGGCCGTGAGCTGGTCACCGTCCTCGCCGGCACGCCCACCCACCCCTACGAGGCCTGGCTGCGCACGTACGGCGACCCCGCGTTCGAGGCGGACACCCGGCGCGCGGAGTCGTTCGCCGACGAGCAGGCCGAGCGTCACCCGGGCATCGTCGCGGCCATGCACGACGCGTACGCGCGGGCGACGCGGTTCGAGTGGATGTTCTGGGACGCGGCCTGGCGTGGGGAGACGTGGCCGGAGCCGACGTAATCCGGACGTAACGAACCCGCCACCCTACGTCAGGTGGGTGCGCTTTTGGTTTACGTGGCGTTACACTCGGTCGCACCCGGGCCCAGTGTCGCGCTCGTCACACCTCGCCCGACACACCGGAGGTCTAGTCCACCGTGACCAAGCCCGTCGTACTCATCGCCGAAGAGCTCTCGCCCGCCACCGTCGACGCGCTCGGGCCGGATTTCGAGATCCGCAACGTCGACGGCGCCGACCGCGCGGCGCTGCTGCCGGCCATCGCCGACGTCGACGCGATCCTGGTCCGCAGCGCCACCAAGGTCGACGCCGAGGCCATCGCCGCCGCCAAGAAGCTCAAGGTCATCGCCCGCGCCGGCGTCGGCCTCGACAACGTCGACGTCAAGGCCGCCACGCAGGCCGGCGTCATGGTCGTCAACGCGCCGACCTCGAACATCACCAGCGCCGCCGAGCTGGCCATCGGCCTGCTGCTGGCCACCGCCCGCAACATCGCGCCCGCCAACCAGGCGCTCAAGGGCGGCGAGTGGAAGCGCAGCAAGTACTCCGGTGTGGAGCTGTACGAGAAGACGGTCGGCATCGTCGGCCTCGGCCGCATCGGCGTCCTGGTCGCGCAGCGGCTGTCGTCGTTCGGCATGAACGTCGTCGCCTACGACCCCTACGTCCCGGCCGCCCGCGCCGCGCAGATGGGCGTGCGCAGCGTCTCGCTCGACGAGCTGCTCGCCGAGAGCGACTTCATCACCGTCCACCTGCCCAAGACGCCTGAGACCGTCGGCCTCATCGGCGAGCAGGCGCTGCGCAAGGTGAAGCCGTCGGTGCGCATCATCAACGCCGCGCGCGGCGGCATCGTCGACGAGCACGCGCTCGCGCTGGCGCTCAAGGAGGGCCGGGTCGCCGGCGCCGGCATCGACGTGTTCGCCTCCGAGCCGACCACCGAGTCGCCGCTGTTCGAGTTCGAGTCGGTCGTCGTCACCCCGCACCTCGGCGCGTCGACCGACGAGGCGCAGGAGAAGGCCGGCGTGTCGGTGGCGAAGTCGGTGCGCCTGGCGCTGGCCGGCGAGCTGGTGCCCGACGCCGTCAACGTCAAGGGCGGCGCCATCGCCGAGGACGTCCGGCCCGGCATCCCGCTGGCCGAGAAGCTCGGCCGCATCTTCACCGCGCTGGCCGGCGGCGTCGCGACCCAGCTCGACGTCGAGGTCCGCGGCGAGATCACCGCGCACGACGTGAAGATCCTCGAGCTGGCCGCCCTGAAAGGGGTCTTCGCCGACGTCGTCGAGGACCCTGTCTCCTACGTCAACGCCCCGCTCATCGCCGCCGACCGCGGCGTCGAGGTCCGGCTGGTCACCGACGAGGAGTCCGACGACTACCGCAACCTGGTGACGCTGCGCGGCGTCCTGGCCGACGGCCGCTCGGTGTCGGTGTCGGGCACGCTGTCCGGCCCCAAGCACGTCGAGAAGATCGTCGAGGTGCTGGGCTACGACATCGAGGTCGTGCCGGCCGAGCACATGGCGTTCCTGCGCTACACCGACCGGCCGGGCGTCGTCGGCACCGTCGGGCGCGTGCTCGGCGAGGCCGACGTCAACATCGCCGGCATGCAGGTCAGCCGGTCGAGCAAGGGCGGCCACGCCCTCGTCGCCATGACCGTCGACCAGGCCGTCCCCGGCCAGGTCCTCGACGACATCGTCGCGGCCATCGGCGCCGAGTGGGGCCGCACCGTCGACCTCGACGGCTGAGGCGTCCCGCCACTTCCCGGACTCCCGTCGCACCGTTCGCCGGTGTGGCGGGAGTTCGGCGTTGTGTCCGGGCGTGGGGCGTTGGGCCCGTCCCCCTGCTGCCCGATTGTCTTGGCTGAGAACGGGCAGCTGATATGGAGGACGGGGGAGAGCGGCGACGACTCCCGCGGCGTTGGCCCCGTTTGCGTGTGGCGTTGGTGTCGTTGAGCGTCCACCTGGTGAGATTTCGCCGCGATTCGGGGGCCATCACGAGGATTACCCCAGCGTCAACACCCCTACAGTCATGGTGAAGCTCACGGAATCCTCGTGATGTAGGCGATCGCCGATGATCATCGGCGTCCACAGCCCGACAAAGCGGGGC
The DNA here is from genome assembly GCF_003579925.1 of Jiangella rhizosphaerae. GTDB lineage: Bacteria > Actinomycetota > Actinomycetes > Jiangellales > Jiangellaceae > Jiangella > Jiangella rhizosphaerae. The sequence continues at coordinate 24,331 of NZ_QUAL01000072.1, forward strand.
GAAACGGGCGCGCCAAGCGAGAGGCGTGCCCACATCCTCCCCGTCCCCCTGATAGCTGCCCGTTCTTCGCCGCGGACGGGCGAGTCAAGCGGTCATCGTCGCGCGAAGCGCCAATAGGTCCGCTTGACGCGCACGTTCGCGGCAAGAGAATGGGGCAGCAGGGGGACGGGGAGCCCCAGTGCACCCGGGCGTTCCCTGTCTCGAATACCGAGATGATCCGCCATTCCGCGAGACGGCGTTCGCGACGCTCCATATGCTAGGACGACCGAGTAAATCTGTGGAGCACATCATGACCGAAGAACAGCAGCAGGCTCTGGAGGCCCGGCACGCGTTGCAGGAGGCCATCGACCGTCGCGACAACGGCGGCGAGTACGGCCGGCGGGACCTCTTCGTCAGCCCCAGCTGACCTCGGTCGACGCGACCCGCGTCCGAATCGCGGGACGCGGGTGCCATCATGTGGACGACGGTCGTACGGTGTGGGCCATGTCGCGCAGTCTCAATCTGGCAGTCATCCCCGGTGACGGGATCGGTACCGAGGTCGTCACCGAGGGCCTGAAGGTGCTCGACGCCGTGCTGGCCGGCACCGACGTCAAGGTTGGCACCACCACCTACGATCTGGGCGCCAAGCGCTGGCACGCCACCGGTGAGACGCTGCCCGACTCCGTCCTCGAGGAACTGCGCGGCCACGACGCGATCCTGCTCGGCGCCGTCGGCGACCCGAACGTCCCGAGCGGCGTCCTCGAGCGGGGACTGCTGCTCAAGCTGCGCTTCGAGCTCGACCACTACGTGAACCTGCGCCCGTCGCGGCTGTTCCCCGGCGTCGAGACGCCGCTGGCGAACCCCGGCGAGGTCGACTTCGTCGTCGTCCGCGAGGGGACCGAGGGGCCGTACGTCGGCAACGGCGGCGCGCTGCGGGTCGGCACGCCGCACGAGATCGCCAACGAGGTCAGCGTCAACACCGCATTCGGCGTCGAGCGCGTGGTCCGCGACGCGTTCGCCCGCGCCCAGGCGCGGCCGCGCAAGAAGCTCACCTACGTGCACAAGCACAACGTGCTGGTGCACGCCGGCCACCTGTGGCGGCGGACGGTCGAGCGGGTCGGCCAGGAGTACCCCGACGTCACCGTCGACTACCTGCACGTCGACGCCGCGACGATCTTCTTCGTCACCGATCCCGGCCGGTTCGACGTCATCGTCACCGACAACCTGTTCGGCGACATCCTCACCGACCTCGCCGCCGCGATCACCGGCGGCATCGGCCTCGCGGCCAGCGGCAACGTCAACCCCGACCGCACCGCGCCGTCGATGTTCGAGCCCGTGCACGGGTCCGCTCCGGACATCGCGGGCCAGGGCATCGCCGACCCGACCGCCACCGTGCTCTCGGTGAGCCTGCTCCTCGACCACGTCGGGCTGCCCGAGCAGGCCGCCCGCATCGTCGACGCCGTCGCGGCGGACCTGGGGGAGCGGGGGACGGCGAAGCGCCGCACCGCCGAGATCGGCGACGCCCTCGCCGCCCGCGTCACCGCCTGACGTCACCCCGCCCGCCGGCGCGGCCGCACGCCCGGCGCGCCTTTCCCGCCCGCGTTACCAGTGCGTTTCGCCCCCTGTGTCGGCGACCGTCCGATCTTGACACGTCTCTGTCGCACCCACTTTTATGTGACATAGCACTGAATCGGACTCCTCCGGACATGGGAGACAGACGTGGTCAGAGCTCGCAGGCTGCTCGCCGTCCCCGCCGCCCTCACGCTGACAGCGACCGCCGCGGTCGCCGGCAGCGTGGGCGCCGGCGCCGCCGACGACGAGCCCGGCATCGTGGTCGAGAACGGCGTGACCCAGCCGGTCTTCGGTTACGACGACGCGATCCGGGAGCGCGTCTTCATCACCTCGCCGTTCGACTCCGACGGCAACGACGAGCTCGACGTCGTCACGATCGACATCATGCGCCCGGCGGCCAGCGAGCAGGGGCTCGACGTCCCGGTGATCATGGACCCCAGCCCGTATTACTCGACGCTGGGCCGCGGCAACGAGTCGGAGCTGAAGCTCGACCTCGACGGCGACGGCCTGCTGGACCGCTGGCCGCTCTTCTACGACAACTACTTCGTGCCCCGCGGCTACGCCGTGATCCTCATGGACATGATCGGCACGAACAACTCCACCGGCTGCCCGACGGTGCACGACGCGTCGGACAACCTGTCGCCGAAGGTGGTCATCGACTGGCTGAACGGCCGCATCCCGGGCGTGGACAAGGACGGCAACGAGGTCGTCGCCGACTGGCACAACGGGAAGACCGGCCTGATCGGCAAGTCCTACGACGGGACGCTGGCCAACGGCACCGCGGTCTCCGGCGTCGAGGGGCTGACGACGATCGTCCCGATCAGTGCGATCTCCAGCTACTACGACTACACGCGCAGCAACGGCGTCGTCCAGCGCGGCAACAACTACCTCGCCAGCCTCGCCAACACCGTCACCAACCCCGACCGCCGCGACTACTGCCGCCCGGTGCGCGACGTCCTGTCCGCCAACGACGGCGACGAGACCGGCGACTACACGCCGTTCTGGCACGTGCGCGACTACAACCGCGACGTCGACAAGGTCAAGGCCAGCGTCTTCGTCATCCACGGCCTCAACGACGAGAACGTCCGCCCCGACCATTTCAGCAAGTGGTGGTACGGCCTGGCCGCGAACGACGTCCCGCGCAAGCTCTGGCTGACCCAGACCGGCCACGTCGACCCGTTCGACTTCCGGCGCGAGGCCTGGGTCGACGAGATCCACAAGTGGTTCGACTACTGGCTGCAGGGCGTCGACAACGGGATCATGGACGAGCCGATGGTCGACATCGAGCGGGCGCCCGACGTGTGGGAGACGGCGAACGACTGGCCGATCCCGGGGTCGCGGCCGACGCGGCTCTGGCTGGAGCCGAACGCCGGGGCCGCGGGCGGGCTGTCCGTCACGCCGAACCGTCCGTCCGACCCGGTGCTGAGCTTCGTCGACGACCCCGCCCAGCGCGAGACCGCGATGGTGTCGAACGAGGAGACGGTCACCCCGAACCGGCTGGTCTACCTGTCCGACCCGCTCGAGGCGCCGCTGCACATCTCCGGCACACCCGAGCTCAAGCTCGGCGCGACCGTGAACACGACGGACACCAACTTCGGCGTGATCCTGGTCGACTACGGCCCGGCCGAACGCGTCCAGCGCACGGGCGACGGCGTCATCACGGGCACCGTCGAGGACTGCTGGGGTGAGACGGCGACGTGGGGCGGCTACGCCGAGGACGCCTGCTACAAGGAGGTCGACAAGCGGGTCGCGCTCACTCAGCGCGAGGTCGTCACCAAGGGGATCGTCGACGGCGTCAACCTGTACGACTACAGCACGCCGACCCCGCTCGTCCCGGGCAAGCCGTACGACGTGCAGTTCCCGCTGCTGCCCGAGGACTACGTCTTCCCGGCCGGGCACCGCATCGGCGTCATCGTCGTCGGCAGCTACCGCGACTACGGCAGCCAGGCCGACCCCAACCGCGCCACCATCTCGGTGCTGCCGGAGCGCAGCGTCATCGAGCTGCCGATCGTCGGCGGCCGGACGGCGGCCGTGGCGGCCGGCCTGGAGTGAACGCCCGGCTCTTCGGACATGGGAGGCACACGTGGTCAGAGTCCGCAGGTTGCTCGCCGTCCCCGCCGCTCTCGCGCTGACCGCCACGGCGGCAGTCGCCGGGAGTGCGGGCGCCGGCGCCGCCGACGACGAGCCCGGCATCGTGGTCGAGGACGGGGTCACCCAGCCCGTCTTCGGCTACGACGACGCGATCCGTGAGCGCGTCTTCATCACCTCGCCGTACGACTCCGACGGCAACGGCGAGGCGGACGTCGTCGCCGTCGACATCATGCGCCCGGCGGCCAGCGACCAGGGCCTGAAGGTGCCGGTCATCATGGACCCGAGCCCGTACTACTCGACGCTCGGGCGGGGCAACGAGTCGGAGCTGAAGCTCGACCAGGACGGCGACGGCCTGCTGGATCGCTGGCCGCTGTTCTACGACAACTACTTCGTGCCCCGCGGGTACGCGATCGTGCTGATGGACATGATCGGGACGAACAACTCGACGGGGTGCCCGACCACCGGCGACGTCTCCGACAACCTGTCACCGAAGGTCGTCATCGACTGGCTCAACGGCCGCGCCACCGGGGTCGACGCGGACGGCGACCCGGTGGTCGCCGACTGGCACAACGGCCGGACCGGGCTCATCGGCAAGTCCTACGACGGCACGCTGGCGAACGCGACGGCCGCGTCGGGCGTCGAGGGCCTGGCGACCATCGTCCCGATCAGCGCCATCTCCAGCTGGTACGACTACACCCGCAGCAACGGCGTCGTCACCCGCGGGAACAGCTACCCGTCGTCGCTGTCGAACACCGTCACCAACCCGGCCCGGCGGGAGTACTGCCGCCCCGTGCGCGACGTCCTGGCCGCCACCGACGGCGACGAGACCGGCGACTACACGCCGTTCTGGCACGTCCGCGACTACAAGCCCGACGCGGGCAACGTCACGGCGAGCGTGTTCGTCGTCCACGGCCTCAACGACGAGAACGTCCGGCCGGACCAGTTCAGCACGTGGTGGTATGAGCTGGCCGAGAACGACGTCCCGCGCAAGCTCTGGCTGACGCAGACCGGCCACGTCGACCCGTTCGACTTCCGCCGCGAGGCGTGGGTCGACGAGCTGCACCGCTGGTTCGACCACTGGCTGCAGGGCATCGACAACGGGATCATGGACGAGCCGATGGCTGACGTAGAGCGGGCTCCCGACGTCTGGGAGGAGTACGGCGACTGGCCCGTCGCCGGGTCCCGGCCGACGCGGTTGTGGCTCGCTCCCGACACCGACGCCGCCGGCCACCTCTCCGTCACGCCGAACCGCCCGTCCGACCCCGACCTGAGCTTCGTCGACGACCCGCTGCAGCGCGAGTCGACGATGATCTCGAACGAGCTCGCGGTGCAGCCGAACCGGCTGGCGTACGTGTCCGAGCCGCTGACGGCGCCGCTGCACATCTCCGGCACGCCGGAGGTGCACCTCAACGCGACCGTCGACACCGCGGACACCAACTTCGGCGTGATCCTGGTCGACTACGGCCCGGCCGAACGCGTCCAGCGGGCCGGCGACGGCGTCGTCACCGGCACCGTCGAGGACTGCTGGGGCGAGAGCGCGGTGTGGGGCGGCTTCGCCGAGGACGCCTGCTACAAGCAGGTCGACAAGCGGGTCGCGCTGACCGAGCGGGAGGTCGTCACCAAGGGCATCGTCGACGGCGTCAACATCGACGACTACGCCACGGCCACGCCGATGCTGCCGGGAAAGCCGTACAACGTGCGCTTCCCGCTGCTGCCCGAGGACTACGTCTTCCCCGAGGGGCACCGCATCGGCGTCATCGTCGTCGGCAGCTACCGCGACTACGGCAGCCAGGCCGACCCGAACCGGGCCACCATCACCCTCGACCCGGTGCGGACGGTCATCGACCTGCCGATCGTCGGCGGCCGGGCCGCGGCCGAGGCGGCCGGCCTGGAGTAGCTCTCGGTGGGGGCCCGCGGGACCTCCCGCGGGCCCCCACCGACCGCGCGGCCACCCGTGGTCGCCGCACCGGTGAACCTTCCGTGAATCCT
>NZ_QUAL01000070.1 GCF_003579925.1 Jiangella rhizosphaerae
GCCGCGCCGGGGCCGTTCGGGCGGGGGCGGGGTCGCCGAGCCCGGGGTCGGCAGCGAGCAGGACCCGTTCGGCGGGTCGCCGCGCAGGGGCCGTTCGGGCGGGGGCGGGGTCGCCGAGCCTGGCGACGGCAGCGAACAGGACCCCTTCGGCGGGTCGCCGCGCCGCGGCCGGCGGCGACGCCGGAACGAGGACGGCGGCGCCGATGAGCGCGGGCTCGATCCCGACGCCGACCCGGAGTCGGTGGCGCGGACGGTCGCGCTGAACCGGTTGTCGGTCGCGCCACAGACCCGCGCCCAGCTCGACGCCGCGATGGCGCGCAAGGGCGTGCCGGAAGAGGTCCGCGACGGCGTGCTCGACCGCTTCACCGACGTCGGGCTGGTCGACGACGCCGCGTACGCCCGGGCGTGGGTCGAGTCGCGGCACGCCGGTCGCGGCCTGGCCCGCCGCGCCCTCGGCTACGAGCTGCGCAAGCGCGGCGTCGAACCGGCCGTCGCCGACGACGCCGTCGAGACCCTCGATCCCGAGCAGGAAGAGGCGACCGCCCGCGCCCTCGTCGCGGCGCGGTTGCCGAGCACACGCCGCCTCGACCCCGTCGCCCGCACCCGCCGGCTCACCGGCCTGCTGGCCCGCAAGGGCTACCCGCCCGGCCTCGCCTTCCGCGTCGTCCGCGAAGCCCTCGAGGCCGACGGCGTCGACGGCATGGATCTCCCCGACGACTACTTCGCCGACTGACCCTCCACCAGGCACACGAAGCAGGTCCTGGGTCTGAGTCGCGTTCTCGGGGCGAATACGGTCGATCGGCGCGACTCACGCCCAGGACGCGACGCAGACCCAGGACGCGACGGGCGCGGACGGCAGCCCCACCCGACGAGCGCATCGGCGCAGCACAGGGGCACGAACAGCGACGCGGCGCGCGTTCCCGTTGCTTGACCGTGTGTACACCCTTACGTAACCTCAACTCCAAAGGTGGAGAACAACTCCGCGACCGCGGATCGGACATAGAGAACATGGCAATTCTCGACACCACAGCACCGTCGAGGCCGGCGCAGGGCAGGCCGAAACGGCTCGTCGAGGTGTGCGTGCCGCAGCGCTGATGCGGCATGTCGGTGGTTCGAGGCTCACGCCGTCCGCGGTGTGGGTGCGGTCGCGGTGCGGTTCCCGCCATCAGCCGGTCTGCCTGCGCAGACCGCGATATGTGAGGGAGCCCGCCGATGAACACCGGAACGGCAATTCTGCTGGTCGGACTGGTGGTCGTGGCGCTACTGGGTGTAGCGCTGTTCGCCTTGTTCACCCGGCTCCGCGGCGTCGAGGGCACGCGCGCCAACTCCGCTGAGCTGTTCGCACAGATCGAGACCGAGTCGATGCGGCTGCGGTCGGCCGCGCAGAGCGAGGCCGACGAGGTCCGGGCCGCCGCCCGCCGCGAGGCCGAGGAGCTGCGGACGAAGGCCGCCGCCGACGCCGCCGAGGTGAAGGCCCGAGCCGCCGCCGAGGCCGAGAAGGCCCGCGAGCGCGCCGACGAAGCGACCGCCGGCCTGCGCGAGCAGCGCGCCGACCTCGACCGCCGCGAACAGCGGCTGGTCGAGCGCGAGGACCGCGTCACCGCCGACACCCAGTCGCTGGAAGAGCGGCTGCGCGAGGTCGAGGCGCAGGCCGCCGAGCTCGCCGCGCGGACCGAGGAGCTGACCGCCCTCGAGGCCGAGCGCCGCGCCGTCCTCGAGCGGACCGCCCAGCTGACCGCCGAGCAGGCCAAGGCCGAGCTGATCGCCGCCGTCGAGGACGAGGCGAAGCGGGCCGCCGTCGTGCGGGTGCGCGACATCGAGAAGGAGGCCACCGAGAACGGCCAGGCCCGCGCCCGCGAGATCATCACACTGGCCATCCAGCGCCTCGCCTCCGAGCAGACCGCCGAGTCCGTCGTGTCGGTGCTGCACCTGCCGGGCGATGAGATGAAGGGCCGCATCATCGGCCGCGAGGGCCGCAACATCCGCGCGTTCGAGCAGGTCACCGGCGTGAATCTGATCATCGACGACACCCCCGAGGCAGTGCTGCTGTCGTGCTTCGACCCCGTGCGCCGCGAGGTCGCCCGGCTGACGCTGGAAGAGCTGGTGCTCGACGGCCGCATCCACCCGCACCGCATCGAGGAGCAGTACGAGAAGAGCAAGGCCGAGGTCGAGGCGCTGTGCGTGCGCGCCGGTGAGGACGCGCTCGTCGAGGTCGGCGTCACCGACATGCATCCCGACCTCGTCGCGCTGCTCGGCCGGCTGCGCTACCGCACGTCGTACGGGCAGAACGTGCTCAAGCACCTCATCGAGTCCGCGCACCTCGCCGGCATGATGGCCAGCGAGCTGGGCCTCGACGTCAAGCTCACGAAGCGATGCGCGCTGCTGCACGACATCGGCAAGGCGCTCACCCACGAGGTCGACGGCAGCCACGCGCTCATCGGCGCCGAGATCGCCCGCCGCTACGGCGAGAACGACGACGTCGTGCACGCCATCGAGGCGCACCACAACGAGGTCGAGCTGCGCACCGTCGAGGCCGTCCTCACCCAGGCCGCCGACGCCATCTCCGGCGGCCGGCCGGGTGCCCGTCGCGAGTCGCTCGAGGCGTACGTCAAGCGGCTGGAGCGGCTGGAGGAGATCTCGATGAGCCACGAGGGCGTCGAGAAGGTCTTCGCCATGCAGGCCGGCCGCGAGGTGCGGGTCATGGTGCTGCCCGACGTCGTCGACGACATCCAGGCGCAGGTGCTGGCCCGCGACATCGCCAAGCAGGTCGAGGAGGAGCTGACCTACCCCGGCCAGATCCGCATCACCGTCGTCCGCGAGTCCCGCTCGACGGAGTTCGCCCGCTGAGGCGTCAGACGTCGGCGCCGCCGGCCATGCCGGTCGCCGTCGTACCCGGGATCTGCGCCTGGTCGGCCCTGGCGACGCCGCCGGCCGCCTTCTTCGTGCCGCGCTTCTCCAGGTAGACCGCCAGTCGCGACAGGGTGAAGTTGACGGCGATGTAGATGGCCGCGCCCACCACGAAGAACTGGAACCAGTAGCGCTGCCCGAAGAACTGCGTGTTGGTCTGCAGCCGCCGCAGCAGCTCCGCGTAGCCGATGATGAAGCCGAGCGAGGTGTCCTTCAGCAGTACGACCAGCTGGCTGATCAGTGACGGCAGCATCCGGCGGACGGCTTGGGGGAGCAGCACGGTGAACAGCGTCTGCCACCGGCTGAGCCCGATGGCGTAGCTGGCCTCCGACTGGCCCTTCGGCAGCGACACGATGCCGGCGCGCAGGATCTCGGCGAAGATCGCACTGTTGTAGACGGCCAGGCCGAACACGACGCCCCAGAAGATCGGCAGGCCGATGGCGATGACGCCGAAGAACATCAGCAGGACGACGGGCAGGCCGCGGAAGAACTCGATGACGGTGGTCGTCGGCCAGCTCACCCAGCGCGACGCGGACATCCGCAGCACCGCGAGCAGCACGCCGGCCGTCAGCGCGATGACGGCGGCGATGCCGGCCGCCCGCGCCGTCGCGCCGAGACCGGTCACCAGGAGCGACCGCCACACGTCCTCGGCGGTCTGGCCCATGGGCGGGTCGGTGAAGACCTGCCAGCGCTCGGGGTCCCACTGGTCGCGCGAGTCGAGCTGGCGGTAGGCGAGGTACAGCAGGCCCAGCACGAACAGGGCGCCGACGATCGACCAGATGGCCGTACGGCGGCGGGTCCGCGGGCCGGCGACGTCGTACAGGATCGAGCTCATCGGGCGAACGCCACCTTCCGCTCGACATACCCGGCGAGGAGACCCGCGGGAATGGTGATGATGAGGTAGAAGACGCCGATGAACACCAGGACGGGGATGACGTCGGCCGGGTGCGCGTTGGCCAACTGCCGGGCGACGCCGAACAGCTCGGCCACGAAGAACCCGCCCGCGACGGAGCTGTTCTTCGTCAACGCGATGAAGATGTTGATCAACGGCGGAATCACCGTGCGGAACGCCTGCGGCAGGACGATCAGCCGCAGCGTCTGCGGGAACGTCAGCCCGATGGCGCGCGACGCCTCGGCCTGGCCCAGACCGACGCTGTTGATGCCCGACCGCACCGCCTCGCACACGAACGCCGCCGTGTAGACCGACAATGCCACCACCGCGGGGGCGAAGAACCCCGACGGCGTCCAGCCCAGCTGCGGCGCGACGAAGACGAAGAAGATGAAGACCAGCGTCAGCGGCGTGTTCCGGACGATCTCGACGTACGCCGTGCCGAACCAGCGCAGCGTCGGCACCGGCGACACCCGGAAGGAACCGAGGATCGTCCCGAGCACCAGCGCGATGGCGGCGGACAGCAGGGTGAGCGCGAGTGTGGTGGTGAACCCGTCCCAGTAGAGCGGGAGCTCGTCGATCACGGTGTCCATCAGGCAGCCCTTCCCGGCCGGTCGAAGTCAGAACGGATGGACCGCCGCGCAGGGAGAGCGGCGGTCCATCCGATGTGGGCCGTCAGTAGCGGTCGACCTCCGGCGGCTCCGGCGTCTCGAGGACCGCGCCCGCGGTCTCTTCCCACGCCTCGGCCCAGCGGCCGTCCTCGAAGGACTCCTCGAGCACGTCGTTGATCCAGTTGCGGAACTCGGTGTCGCCGTGCGCGAGCCCGATGCCGTACGGCTCTTCGGTGAACGGGTCGCCGACGAGCTTGAACTCGCCCGGGTTCTGGTCGACGAAGCCGGACAGGATGACGTTGTCGGTGGTGACGGCGTCGACCTGGCCGTTGCGCAGCGGCTCGAGGCAGTCGGAGTACGCGCCGGTCGGGAAGAGCTCCGCCTCCGGGTAGTTGGTGCGGATGTTCTCGGCCGGCGTGGAGCCCTCGACGGAGCAGACGCGGCGGCCGGCGAGGTCGTCGGGCCCGTTGATGTCGTTGTTCGACTCGAGCACCATGATCGTCTGGCCGGCGATGAAGTACGGGCCGGCGAAGTCGACCAGCTGCTTGCGCTCGTCGTTGATCGTGTAGGTGGCCACGACGATGTCGACCTGGCCGTCCTGGATGAACGGCTCGCGGTTGGCCGAGACCGTCTCGACCCACTCGATGTTGTCTTCGCTGATGCCCAGCTCGCTCGCGATGATCTTGGCGATCTCGACGTCGAAGCCGACGGGCGTGCCGTCGGGCCCGACCAGGCCGAACAGCGGCTGGTCGAACTTGGTGCCGACGGTGATCGAGCCGGCTTCGGCGAGCCGGGCCATGGTGCTGCCCTCGGGGAAGTCCTCGGCCTCGGCGGTCGGCTCCTCGGCGGCGTCGCCACCGTCGTCGTCGCCACAGGCCGCGAGCACCAGCAGCGCGGACAGCGCGGTGGCCGCCAGTGCGCCGGAACGTCGCATCGATCGGGTACGCATCGTGTTTCTCCTCTGCTTACTTTCGACGTCTCAGTGAGTCAGGATCTTGCTGAGGAAGTCCCGGGCGCGGTCGCTCTGGGCGTTCGTGAAGAACTCCTCCGGGGTCGCTTCTTCCACGATGCTGCCGGCGTCCATGAAGACGACGCGGTTGGCCGCGCGCCGGGCGAACCCCATCTCGTGGGTGACGACGATCATCGTCATGCCGTCGTGGGCGAGGGTGGTCATGACGTCGAGCACCTCGTTGATCATCTCAGGGTCGAGCGCGGAGGTGGGCTCGTCGAAGAGCATGACCTTGGGCTTCATGGCCAGGGCCCGGGCGATGGCCACGCGCTGCTGCTGACCGCCGGACAGCTGGGCCGGCAGCTTCCCGGCCTGGTCCGCGACGCCGACGCGGTCGAGCAGCTCCATCGCCGTCTTCTCCGCCTCGGACTTCTTCACGCCCTTGGCCTTGATGGGGCCGAGTGTGACGTTCTGCAGCACCGTCTTGTGCGCGAACAGGTTGAACGCCTGGAACACCATGCCGACGTCGGCGCGCAGCCGCGCCAGCGCCTTTCCCTCGGCGGGCAACGGCTGGCCGTCGATGGCGATGCTGCCGGAGTCGATGGTCTCGAGGCGGTTGATCGTCCGGCACAGCGTCGACTTCCCCGACCCCGACGGGCCGATGACGACGACGACCTCGCCGCGGGCGACCCTCAGGTTGATGTCGCGCAGGACGTGCAGGGCGCCGAAGTGCTTGTTGACGTCGCGCAGCTCGACCAGCGGCCCGCCGGTCGGTTCGACGCTCATCGGGTGACGCTCCGGCTGCGGTCTCGGCTCATGGACTCACACCACCACCTTCACGACGATCCCGGGACAAGCGTCAACGGTATGGGGGAGACGACCGCCTGTCATGCCCTTTGAGCTGCGGTTGCGGTCACTGGTTGGTAACAAACCGACAACGCCCGCGTCGGGCGGCTCACGGCGTCCGCTGTGTGGTCGTAGTCATGCGCTGTCACATCGCACTGTGCGATCATTCGCCACACACCGGGCGAAATGCCCGCACTCGCGCCGGTGACACGGCGGTTTCATCCCCGGAGGTCCTCGTGGTCACACCGTTACGTACCACCCGCCTCGTCCTCGTCGCCGTCGCGACCGCCGGCCTCGCCACGGCCGGGCTGTCCGCTCAGGCCAGCGACCCGTCTCCGCCCGTCGCGCCCGTGCGCCAGCAGCTCCCGCTGCCGGACGAGCGGGTGGTGCGCGTTCACGTGCCGGGCAGCGAGGCCCTGTACGCGATGGAGGACGCCGGCTACGACTTCACCGGCCAGTACGAGCGGGTCCCCGACGGTGTGGTCGTCGACGCCCTGCTGACGGCCGAGCAGCTGGCCGGGCTGGACGAGTACGGCGCGACGGTGGCGGCGCAGGTCGCGGCCACGACGGCGAGCGCCCCGTCCGCCGCGTCGGCCCCGGCCGCACCGGAGACGGCGGCCGACGCGGACGCCGTCGTCGTCGGGCGGGTCGACTGGTTCACGACGAAGGGCCAGGGCTTCCTGTCCGTCGAGGCGAAGACGGACGCGCTGGACGGCGCCACGCTGACGCTGAGCTGGGACGGCGGCTCGGTGGAGATGCCGCCGTACGTCGACTCCGGCGAGTACCTCTACCACCGGGTCCTGGCCAGGGTCGACGGCCCGCGGCCGGACGAGGTGACCGTCACCAGCTCGCTCGGCGGCAGCGCCACGGCGCCGGTGACGGACTGGCTGTACGAGACCGACGCCGACGTCGACCGGCCCGGCTACGAGTACGGCTTCGTCGACGGGTACCTGAACCCGACCGAGATCTACGAGCGCCTGGACGAGCTGCACGCCGAGCACCCGGACGTCACCGAGATCGTCGAGCTGCCGTATCGGACCAACGGCTACCAGCGCCTCGCCCAGGCCGTGTTCGGGACGGCGAACGCCAGCCGCGTCGCCGTCGACTCACTGGCCTGGGGCCACGAGGGCGGCAACGACATCTCCGTCGAGCTCGCCGACCCCGGCGTCGCGAGCAGCGCGCTGGACGTCACCGTCGACGGCGACGCGATCACCGTCCACCTCGCGACCGACGCCGCCGGCGTCGTCACCAGCACCGCCGCCCAGGTGGTCGCCGCGCTGAACGCCGAGGCCGGCACGCTGATCCGCGCCTACACCTACCGCGGCGACGCCGGCGCGGGCGTCGTCGCACCGGCCCCGCCGACGCTGCTCAGCGACTTCCTGTCCGCGCCGAACTCGGTCGAGCGCGGGCCGTTCCCGCTGCGGGCCCTGCGCATCGGCGAGCACCGCGACGGGTCGAAGCCGGGCGTGCTGATCATCGCCCAGGACCACGCTCGCGAGTGGGTGACGCCGCTGGTCGCGCTGGAGGCGGCCGAGCGGCTGCTGGCCAACCGCGACAACGACCCGGCGACCCGGCGCATCCTGCGCAACGTCGACATCCTCATCGTCCCGTCGAACAACCCCGACGGCGCGCACTACAGCTTCTTCGACCGGGCCGGACAGCGGCGGAACATGACCAATCACTGCCCACTGACGGGGGCAGCCGACGCCAACGCGCGCGGCAACTGGGGCGTCGACCTCAACCGCAACTACCGCGTCGGCTCGGCGATCGACGGCTACGACGGCGCCTCGTTCTCGTGCACCAGCGACACCTACATGGGCCCGGACAAGCTGTCGGAGCCGGAGGCCAAGAACATCGTCTGGCTGGCGGAGACGTTCGACAACCTCAAGTTCTTCATGACGGTCCACAGCTACGGCGGGCAGCTGTTCTGGCAGCCGGGCGCCTACATCGCCGAGGGCCGCATCACGACGCCGCGGCCGCCGCTGCGCGACGAGACGTACTACTGGGAGATGGCCGAGGAGATCCTGTCCAACGTGAAGGGCCTGCGCGACACCGTCGTCCAGCCGGGCAACGTCGGCGGCTCGTCCGACGTGCTGTACTCGTCGGCCGGCAACGTCCGCGAGGACCTCTACTTCACCTACGGCATCTACGCGTTCGGCTGGGAGATCGGCGGGGTGCAGTGGAACCCGGAGACGGGGGAGTGGGACTCCGGCGGCGGCTTCCAGCCGGACTGGCCCGAGGCACACCAGCAGTACCAGGAGTACGCCAGCGGCGTGATCGAGATGTTCGAGATCGCCGCCGACTACGCGGCCGACCAGCAGCCGGCGACGACCCGGCTGGTGCAGGAGCGGCAGCCCGACGGCACGGTGCACGTGACGTTCGAGCCCAGCGAGCCGGCGTCGATCCACTACACGACCGACGGCAGCACACCAACCACGGACTCGCCGGTCTACGAGGCCGCGGCCATGCGCGAGCCCGGCGAGGTCATCGTCGTCGACGAGACGACGACCTTCCGCTGGATCTCCGTCGACGTGAAAGGCCAGCTCGAACCCCCCAAGCGCTTCACCGTGCGCGTGAGGTAGAGCAGAGGCCGCGAGGGGAGGGAGGTCGGGGGTCCGGGGAAGCCGGCAGGGGTAGGCTCGGGCGTCCGAGCGAGGAACGAGCGAGGCGGGCCGGGCCGGCATCCCGCCCATCCCCGCCCCAAGGGGCGGTGCGCTTATCCTGATGGCGATATGAACGCGCGCACGTACGAGGTCCGCACCTACGGGTGCCAGATGAACGTCCACGACTCCGAGCGGCTGGCCGGGCTGCTGGAGGACGCGGGCTACACGCGTGCGGGTGAGGGGGCGACGGCCGACGTCGTCGTGCTCAACACGTGCGCGGTCCGCGAGAACGCCGACAACAAGCTGTACGGCAACCTCGGCCACCTGGCGTCGGTGAAGGCCGGCCACGACGGCATGCAGATCGCCGTCGGCGGCTGCCTGGCGCAGAAGGACCGGTCCGAGATCACGCGCCGGGCGCCGTGGGTCGACGTCGTGTTCGGCACGCACAACGTCGGCTCGCTGCCGGCGCTGCTCGACCGCGCGCGCGTCGAGCAGGAGGCGCAGGTCGAGATCGTCGAGGCGCTCGAGACGTTCCCGTCCGACCTCCCGTCGCGGCGCGAGAGCCCGTACGCCGCCTGGGTCGCCATCAGCGTCGGCTGCAACAACACCTGCACGTTCTGCATCGTGCCGGCGCTGCGGGGGCGCGAGCGCGACCGCCGTCCGGGCGACGTCCTGGCCGAGGTGCAGGCGCTGGTCGCCGAGGGCGTCATCGAGGTCACGCTGCTCGGCCAGAACGTCAACGCCTACGGCGTCGAGTTCGGCGACCGGTACGCGTTCGGCAAGCTGCTGCGCGCCGTCGGCGCCGTCGAGGGGCTCGAGCGGGTCCGGTTCACCAGCCCGCACCCGCGCGACTTCACCGACGACGTCATCGCCGCGATGGCCGAGACGCCCACCGTCATGCCGCAGCTGCACATGCCGCTGCAGTCGGGCTCCGACCGCGTGCTGCGGGCCATGCGTCGGTCCTACCGGCAGGAGCGCTATCTCGGCATCGTCGAGAAGGTGCGCGCCGCCATGCCGCACGCCGCCATCACGACCGACATCATCGTCGGGTTCCCGGGCGAGACCGACGACGACTTCGAGCAGACGCTGCACGTCGTCCGTGAGGCGCGGTTCGCGTCGGCGTTCACGTTCCAGTACTCCAAGCGTCCCGGCACGCCCGCCGCCACCATGGACGACCAGGTGCCGCCCGAGGTGGTGCGCGAGCGCTACCAGCGGCTGGCGTCGCTGGTCGAGGAGGTGGCCTGGGAGGAGTCGCGGGCCTTCGTCGGCCGCGACGTCGAGGTGCTGGTCGCCGAGGGCGAGGGCCGCAAGGACGGCGAGACGCACCGGCTGTCCGGCCGGGCCCGCGACAACCGCCTGGTGCACTTCTCCGTGCCGTCCGGTGCCGAGGCGCCGCGCCCGGGCGACATGGTGACGGTGAACGTCAGCTACGCCGCCCCGCATCACCTGGTGGCCGACGGGCCCACCTACGCGCTGCGCCGCACCCGCGCCGGCGACGCCTACGAGCGGGCCACGACGGCGCCCGCTCCGGCCGCGCCTGGAGTCCTGCTCGGCATGCCGACGGTGGGCGCCCCGGCGCCGCTCCCGGTCGCCGACGCCGCACCCGCCTGCGGACACGCCTGACCCGAGATGATCACGTTCAGCACGAAATCCCGTGCTGTACTACGCCTGTAACCGTGTCGACGCTCGGCTGATCGTGGTGATGCTCATGGGCAACCGCTTTCCGCCCGTCCAGGCGGCCATCATGAGGATCACCCGAGCGTCATGAGGCTTGTAATCGTGGTGCGACACGGGATTTCGTGCTGAACGTGATCATCTCGGGCGCGGGTGGGCGGGAGGGGATGTCGGCCGGCGACGGGACGCTGCGGATCGTCCCGCCGCCGGCCGAGCCGGTTACGGCGCCTCGTCGACCAGCAGGGCGAGGATCCGCCAGTAGTTGCCGGTCGGGCTGGACAGCCGCAGGTCGACCGTGCGGCCCGCCGCCCCGCCGTCGAGCGTGAACTGCTCCCAGGCGTACGACCCGGTCGGCAGCGTCGCCCGCGCCGGCACCACCACGGCGCCGTCGGCCTCCACGACGAACCCCGACGTCGAGAAGTCCGGGTCACCGGTCAGCAGCGACACCGTGTGCGGCCCCGGCGGCAGCGTCACCCGCAGGACGCCCGGACCCCGGTTGTCCAGCACGAAGTCGCGCCGCAGCGCGTCCGGATGGCCGCGGTCGCGCTGCAGCGGCGCGTCCGTCACCCAGCCGTACCCGCGAGCGGCATCCCACGCGTGCGACGGCGCGAGCCGGGCGTACGACTCCAGCACCGGGCTGGTGTCGGAGCCGCCGTCGAGGGCCAGCACGAGGTCGTCGCCGTGCGGGACGGCGTACGTGCGGGCCGCCGGCGCGCCGCCGACCACCACGCCGGGCACCTGCACCGACGCGGTCAGCGTCGCCTCGGCGAGCGGTCCGGCGACGACGCCGCCGGCCGGCGCGGTGACCGGCACCTCCAGCATCGCCGTCGCACCGGGCGCGACCGTCGCCGTCGCCGAACCGGCCGTCCAGCCGGCCGGGACGGTCACCGTCGCGGTGACCTCCGCGGCGGCGGCCGAACGGTGGTTCGTCACCGTCACCGACGCCGCAGACGTCCGCCCGCTGAACAGCGGCGCCGCCACGGTCACGCCGTCCGCCGACACCGCCGGCCGGACCACCACCGGCGCCGAGAGCGGGACGGTGACCCGCTCGCGGCCGACGTGGGCGTAGCCGGCCGACCCGGTCAGCGTCACCTCGCCGGGCGCCGCGCCGGCCGGCACGGTGACGTCCCACGCGCCGGTCAGCGTCGATCCTGGGTCCAGCGACGTCGCCGACGTCGGCCCGGCGGCGACCGCCCGCCAGCCGTCCGGTACGGCCAGCTCGACCGCCGGTGCCCGCACGGCCTCCGCGCCGTCGTTGGTCAGCGTCGCCGTCACGCGGACGGTCTCGCCGGCGGTGACCTCTCCGCCGTCGGCCGCCAGCGCCGCACTGACCCCGTCGACGCTGCCGATGACGCCCTCGAGCGCGGCCGCCGCCTCGTCCAGCGGCGCGAGGAGCGCCGCCGCGACGTCCGCCGGCAGGCCCGCGTCGCCGACCCACTGCCGCGCCTGGTGGGTGAAGATCAGCGCGCGGTCGAGGCGCCGGGCGAAGTCGGGGTCGTCCGTCGCGGTGTCCATGGCGGCGGACAGCTCGCCGTCGATCCGTCCGGCCGCACTCGTCAGGTAGTCGCGCTGCGGCTGCGTCAGCGCCTCCGCGTGCTCCTCCGCCGCGGCCGACAGGTCCCGGACGGCCGCCCGCGCCGCGCGGACCCCGTCGAGCAGCGTGTGCCCGAAGTGGAACGCGTCGAGGTTGAACAGGTAGTCGTCGCCCTCGGCGTTCGTGAACACCAGGAACAGCTCGTGGCTGCCGCCCGGGTCCTCGACCGGGATGCTGACCTCCTCGAAGGCGTACGAGCCGCCGGTGGGCTCCAGCCGCCCGCTGCCGACCACCGGGCCGTCGACGGCGTCCAGCCGCACCGTCACCGTCCCGCCGGTCCCGGACGAGGCGTACCGGAACCTCAGGTGGTCGACGCCGCGCAGGTTGACCGGCTCGTAGGAGAGGTAGTCGCCGTGGCCGATCTGCCCGACCATGCGGTTGCCGGTGCCCTCCTGCGTGTCGTAGAGGACGACGTCGCTGGCCGACGTCCAGTGCTCGGCCTGCTTGTGCCGTGGCTGCAGGATGGCCGAGTCGCCGCCGGCCAGCGGGGAGACGCCGTCGCCGCCGCGGTCGGTGTACGTCGAGTCGACGATGTAGAAGATGTTGTCGGCCTCGTCGTGACCGTCGTCGACGATCGTCTGGATCTCGCCGGTGCAGCCGGTGTACCGCTCCAGCGGGTGACCGTGCTGGTCGTGCCCCAGCGCCGGCTGGGTGACGACGTCCGCGCAGTCCACGCCGGCGCCGCTCACGCCGTCCTCGGCGTCGTCGACCCGTACCTCGAACGGCACCGGCTCGCCGAAGTCGAAGACCTGCCCGTCCAGCGGCTCGACCAGCTCGACCTCGGGCCGGGTGTTGCCGACGCTGACCGGCACGTTCGCGACGCCGGTCCGGCCGGTCGGGTCGGTGACGACCAGCTGCGCGGTGTAGTCGCCGTTCACCGTGTACGTGTACGACGGGTTCGCCTCGGTCGAGTCGATGGTGCCGTCGGAGTCGAAGTCCCACGCGTACGTGATCTCGTGCTCGTCCGGGTCGCCGGAGCCCTCGCTGGAGAACGTGACCGTCAGCGGCGGCTGCCCGGACGTCGGGTCCGCGGTCGCGCGGGCGATCGGCGACCGCTCGCCCGGCCGGGCGTAGTTGATCTTGTAGATGCCCGAGTCCGTGTTCGGGTCGCCGCGCCCGGAGCCGCCGTAGTTCGAGCCCCACTCGATGACGTACAGCGAGCCGTCCGGCCCGAACTGCAGGTCGATCGGGCGGAGGAACTCCACGCCGGGCAGGAACCGGTTGATGATGGCCGGCCGGCCGTCCTCGTCGAGCTGGACCTCGAAGATCGCGTTGCGGGTCCACTCGGCGATGAAGACGGTGTCGTCGTAGTACTCGGGGAACTTCGCCTCCGACGGGTTGGCCCCGTCGAAGTGGTAGGTCGGGCCGCCGATGGCCAGCCGCCCGCCGCTACCCAGCTCCGGGTACTCCGGCGTGACCTCGTACTGGTACGGCAGCCAGGCCGGCTGGGCCGGCGGCAGCTGCGTGAGGCCGGTGTTGTTCGGCGAGTCGTTGACCGGGCCGCCGGCACAGTCGTACAACGGACCGGACTCGCCGGTGGCGAAGTCGTGGTCGTTGTACGCCTGGTTCGCGCCGATGCAGTGCGGCCAGCCGAAGTTGCCGGCCGCGCGGGCCTGGTTCCACTCGTCGTAGCCGCGGCTGCCGCGGGTCGCGCTGTCGACGCGGGCGTCCGGGCCGACGTCGCCCCAGTACAGCCAGCCGGTCTCGTGGTCGACGTGGATGCGGTACGGGTTGCGCAGGCCCATGACGTAGATCTCCGGCCGGGTGCCCTCGGTGCCCGGCGGGAAGAGGTTGCCCTCGGGGATCGTGTAGGTGCCGTCGTCCTCCGGGTGGATGCGCAGGATCTTGCCGCGCAGGTCGTTGGTGTTCGCCGACGACCGCTGCGCGTCGTTGTACTCGAACCCGGGCCGCTCGTCGGTGGCGCCGTAGCCGCCGCAGCACGGCGAGGAGTTGTCGCCGGTCGCGACGTAGAGGTTGCCGGCCGCGTCGAAGTCCATGCCGCCGCCCTCGTGCGCGTTGACCTCCCGCTGCGACGGCAGCTCGAAGATCGTCACCCGGGAGCCCAGGTCGATGGTGCCGGTGGCCTCGTCGTAGGTGAACCGGGCGACGACCGTGTTCTCCTCGTCCAGCGGCGAGTAGTACAGGTACAGCCAGTGGTTCGTGGCGAAGTCGGGGTCCAGCACGATGCCGTGCATGCCGTGGGTGTGCTCGACCAGCACGTCGAACCGGGCCGCGAGCTCCGTCCGCGCCGTCGCGGGGTCGTAGACCTTCACGTCGCCGCCGCGCTGCACGTAGAAGACCCGGCCGGTGTCGTCGATGTCCATCGCCAGCGGGTCGTCGGTGTTGCCGTCGAGCTGGATCTTCTCGAAGTTCCTCTCGGAAGTCGCCGAGCAATCTCCCTCGATGACGCCCGCGGCCCACTGGATGCCGCCCAGCAGGTGCTGGACGAACAGCGGCTCGTCGGTGAACGCCGAGGAGGCGTGGCCCATCCCGGTGTACCAGGAGCGGCCGCCGTCGAAGTTCTGGCACCAGCTGATCGGGTGGTCCGCGCCCATCCGGTGGCCGGTGTAGGACTTCGAGTCGAAGCTGGCCAGCACGTGCACGTCGCCGCGCGGGTTCGTGACGAAGTCGTACGGTTCCTCGGTGCGGGTCCACTCCTGCGGCAGGTGGCTCGTCGACGGGTGGACGCGGTCGTCGACCTCGACCTCGAGCTCCTGGATCGGCGGGTGGCTGAGGAAGAACGCGCCGACCAGCTCGCCGTACCACTCCCAGTCCCGCTCGGTGCCCGACGCCGAGTGGATGCCGACGTACCCGCCGCCGGCCTGGATGTAGCGCTGGAACGCCGCGCGCTGGTCGGCGTTCAGCAGCGCGCCGGCCTGCGGCGTGGAGTTGGTGTTGTTGAAGATCACCACCTCGTACTGCGCCAGCGTCTCGTCGGTGAAGTTCGCGGGGTCGTCGGAGATCGTGACGTCGAACCCGTGCTCCTCGCCCAGCTGCTCGATGACCGCCTGACCAGCGGGGATGGAGTCGTGATAGAAGTTCGTGACGCGCGAGAAGACCAGCGCGTCGAAGCTCTCGGCCGTCGGCTCCGCGGCAGTGCTCGCGAGGCCGCCGCCGGTGAGCGCCGTGGCCGCCAGGGCGGCGGCGATCCCGAATCGCAGCATGGGGCCGCCTCCGTCAGAACCGCAGGTCGCGGAGGTGCCGGAAGCTGTTGCGGGCGGTGCTCAGCTCGTCGGCGGGGTTGTCGTGCTCGACGAGGAACTGACGGACGCCGCCGCGGTGGGCGTGCTCGAACATCGCCGCGAAGTCGAGGGTTCCGGAGCCGACGTCGGCGAACCCGCCGTCCGGCGCCATGTCCTTGACGTGCAGCGCGGGGAAGCGCGCCGGGTAGCGGACGAAGTAGTCGCCGGCGTCGTAGCCGCCGCGGGCCGCCCAGTAGACGTCCAGCTCGAAGCCGACGAGGTCCGGGTCGGTCTCCTCCAGCAGGACGTCGTAGAGCACGCGGCCGCCGTCGGTGCGGAACTCGGCGTCGTGGTTGTGGTGCAGCACCTTCAGCCCGTACGTCGCGGCGACGGCGCCGGCCCGGTTGAACTCCGCGGCGGCGCGGCGGATGCCGTCGAGCGTGTAGAGCGAGCCCGGCAGGCTGGACGTGACGACCCAGTGGCCGCCGAGCGTCAGGACGTCCTCGCAGGCGCCCTCCAGGTTGTCCGTCAGGCGGTTGTAACCGACGTGCTCGAGGACGGCGCTCACGCCGGCGTCGTCGAGCATGGCGCGGATCGCGGCGGCGCTGTGCCCGTGCCGGCCGCTGACGCCGACGGTGGCGTAGCCGATGTCGGCGAGTGCCCGGATGGTGCCGGCGAAGTCGACGGCCAGCGAGCGGCGCATCGTGTACAGGTGCATGCCGATGGCGGGGCGGGGGATCAGCCGGTTGCCGGTGCCGGCCGCGGCGGGGAGGACACCAGCGGTCGTGGTCGCTCCCGCGGCGAGGGCGGTGGCGGCGGTCGCGGCGGTGGCACGCAGGAACGTGCGGCGGTCGAGCGAGCGTGGGGACATCGGTGTGCTCCACCTTTCGTTGTTCGACGGTGAACTTCTCGCGGTGGTAAGCGCTTTCCGTGTGAACCGAAGGCTAACGGCGGGGCACGGCCGGAGTCAACGCCTGGAGCGGATCCGGTGATATCCGTGCGTTCCGGCCGTGCAGAGAACGGCGGCGGCGAGTCCGGCGAGCGGGGCGCCCGGCACGCCGGCGATCGTCAGAGCGACCCCCAGGGCGGCGGCCGGCAGCCACATCGCGGCGCTGACGGGGCGCGGCGGCCGCCGCTGCCGCCGTCGCGTCCGGGCCTCCCAGCCGAGCGGGACGACCAGCGGCGGCAGTACGGCGGCGAGCACGGTCAGCCAGGGGAGCAGGGCGTTCTCGAACCCGGTGGTCGCGACGGACAGTCCGGCGACGCCGATGACGGCCGCGGCCGCCCGTTCCGGCAGCCCGGTCACCGACCGCAGCGCCAGCCCGCCGGAGTGGAACGACGTCAGGCACGGCGCCGCGACCGCCACCACCACCAGCACGGTGCCCAGGGCGGACGTGCGCAGGTGCGCGACGAGGTCGGCGGAGTCGCCGCGCAGCGCGATCATGGTCCCCGCGGTGGCCGCGACCAGCGTCGGCAGCACCAGGAACGCCGCGCACACCCACAGGTCGGCGCGGCCGCGCAGCCCGGCGGTGAAGTCCGGCGCGCGCAGCCCGAACACCGCGACGTAGCCGACGAACACGGCGACGTCGGTGAGCAGCGCGGACGGGCCGCCGGTGCCCGCGGCCAGCGGCGGCTCGCCGCGCGCCCCGGCGCCGTGCGTCGCGATGACGACGATCAGCGCGAGCGCGGCCGCCGTCGTCACCAGGGCCAGCGCGTTCCACCGGTGCTGCCCGGCCGCCGCGATCGCCAGCAGCGGCAGCCCCAGCACGACGACCCCGGCCCACTTCGGGATCCCGAGCAGGGATCCCAGCGCCGCGCCGCCCAGGCCCGCGTTGAAGCCCAGCCAGCCGGCCATCGCCAGCGCCATCAGCGCGCCGACCACCGTCCGGTCGCCGCGCGGCAGGTACGCCTCGAGCAGCTCGGTCAGCGGCCGGCCCTCGCCGTGCGGCGGCCGCAGCCCGAGCCGTCCCGGCACCAGCAGCAGCACCGTCATCGCGACGCCGCCCAGGAGCAGGGCGCCGACCGGCACGGGGCCGTCGTGCCGGTCGGCGAGTCCTGCTCCCAGCACCAGCGCCGCCGGGCCGGTGCCGATGGCCAGCCACGCGCCGGCGGTGTTCCACCAGCGGCGTTCGGCCGTCATCCGTGGTGGCCGCTGGCTCCCAGCAGCACCCGGATCTCGCGGGCCAGCTTCTCGAACGTCGGGCTGGACATGGTGGCGCCGTAGTCGCGGACCGCGGGCAGGTCGACGTCGTAGACCCGCTCGATGCGGCCCGGCCGCGGCGTCATGACGACCACCCGCTGGCCGAGGTAGACCGCCTCCGCGATGGAGTGGGTCACCAGCACGACGGTCGTGCCGGTCTCGCGCCAGATACGGTGCAGCTCGACGTTCATGTGCTCGCGGGTGAGCGCGTCCAGCGCGCCGAACGGCTCGTCCATGAGCAGGACCGGCGGCTCGTGCAGCAGCGCCCGGCACAGCGCGACGCGTTGCTGCATGCCGCCGGACAGCTCGTGCGGCAGTGCGTTCTCGAACCCCGTCAGCCCGGTCAGCTCGATCAGCTGGTCGGCGCGGGCGGCCGCCTTCCGCTTGTCCATGGCGCGCATCTCGGCCTGCAGCAGGATGTTCGCCCGGACGCCGCGCCATTCCAGCAGCGCGGCCCGCTGGAAGGCGAAGCCGATCTCGCGCTGCGGCCCGGTGACCGTCCGGCCGAGCAGGCGGACCTCTCCACTGCTCGGCGGGACGAGCCCGGCGACGATCTTCAGCAGGGTCGACTTGCCGCAGCCCGACGGCCCGACGATGCTGACGAACTCACCCGCCCGGACCGACAGCGAGACGCCGGTGAGTGCTGTCGTCCGCTTCCGCCTGCTGGTGAAGGTGCAGGTGAGGTCGGTGATGTCGATGGTCGTGCCGTCGTTCTGCCGCTGGGTGGCGGCCGCCGGCTGTGTCGTCATGGTCTCCGTCATCTCCGTGCTCACCCGGCCTCGCTGAACGACGACTCCCAGTAGGTCCCGGGATCGCCCGGGTCCGACAGCGAGCCGGCCTCGGCCAGCAGGTCGATGGTCTCCTGCCACTGCTCCTCGGTGTTGACGCCGGGCGTCCCGGCCTCGTCCAGGCCGAGCAGGCCGATGCTCTGCTCCAGCTGGGCGCGCAGCACCTCGGCCGGCGGGGTCTCGTCGGCGCCCTCCTCCATCGCGGCCGCGGCGCCGTCGGGGTCCTCGGCGGCGGCCTCCCACGACCGCGCCGTCGCCCGGACGAACGCCTCGACCAGCTCGGGGTCCTCGTCGATCGTCTTCTGGTGCGCGACGATGCCGGTTCCCAGCAGGTTCATGCCCCAGTCGGTGAACAGCAGCGCGTCGACGTCCTGGCCGCTGAGGTCCTCGATGGTCGGGCCCTGGTCGTGGAAGAAGCCCATGATCGCGTCGGCGCGGCCCTCGACCAGCGCCGCGACCTTGCCGGCCGGGTCGACGTTGACGATCTCGACGTCGTCGGGGTTGACGCCGTTGAGCTCCAGCCACGCCGGGAACGTCGCGTACATCGCGTCGCCCGGCGTGCCGGCGACGACCTTGCCGACGAGGTCGGCGGGCTCGCTGATGCCCTGGTCGGTGAAGAACTCCACCGAGGCCGGGCCGGTCTGCAGGAAGACGCCGAGGCTCTTGATCGGCATGCCCTCGGTGATGCCGTTGAGCAGCGGCGGCGTGTCGGCCCAGCCGAAGTCGGTCTGCGACTGCGCGACCTGCTGCACCGTCGTGCCGGACCCGCTGCCCGGACGGATCTCCAGGTCGATGCCCTCCTCCTCGTAGATGCCCTCGGCGACGCCGTAGTAGAACGGCGCGTGCTCGCCGTAGGGGACCCAGTTCAGCGTCAGGGTCACCTCGGTCAGTTCGCCGCCGCCGCCGTCGCCGTCGCTCGCGGCGGTCGTGTCGTCGCCGCCGCAGGCGGACAGGGCGAGGAGTGCCACGGCGGAGGTGGCCAGCAGGCTTCGTCGCATGATCGGCCCTTTCATGACGTGGTTCTTCATGACGTGGTGAGCGGGACGCCCTGCCGCCGGCTGGCGTGCCAGGGGATGAGCAGTGCCTCGGCCGCCTCGACGAGGATGAACAGGACGACGCCGAGGGCGGACATCAGGATCAGGTCGGCGAACAGCAGCGACGAGTTCAGGTTGCCGCTGGCCAGCAGCAGCACGTAGCCGAGCCCTTCGTCGGCGCCCACGAACTCGCCGACCACCGCGCCGACGACCGCCAGCGTCACGGCGACCTTCAGGCCCGCGAGCAGGTGCGGCAGCGCGTTCGGGAACCTGATCTTGCGGAACGTCTTCCAGCGGCTCGCGCCCATCGTCGCCGAGAGGTCCAGCAGCTCCGGATCGGTCGACCGCAGGCCCGCGACCCCGGAGACCACCACGGGGAAGAACGCGATCAGGACGGCCAGGATCACCTTCGGCATCGGCCCGAACCCGAACCAGACGACCAGGATCGGCGCGATCGCGATCTTCGGGATGACCTGTGCGAACAGGATCAGCGGGTACAGCGCCTTCTCCAGCGTCGGCGAGTACACGATGAGGACGGCGGCCAGCATCCCGATCACCGCGGCGAGCAGGAAGCCCACCACCGTCTCGTACGTCGTCACCCAGGTGTGGCGGGCCAGCATCTCCCGCTCGGTGACGAGCTCGTTCGCGACGTCGCCGGGCGTGGGGACCAGGTAGGCGGGGAAGACCTCGGCCGCCGTGATCGCCCACCAGCCCAGGCCCAGCAGGACCAGCAGCAGGGCGGGCCGCCAGGCGGCGGACAGCAGGCGTCCGGCGCGCTGGGCGAGCCTGCTCTTCGGCAGGTCCGCGTCGTCGGGCGTGGTGGCGGCGGGTTCCGGGGGTTCGGCCGCGGGCCGCGCGGCCGGGGAGATCACCTCAGGCATCGAAATACTCGTCCTCGTCGTCGGCGGCGGGGATGGCGACGACCAGCGCGCGGAGCTCGCCGATCGCCCGGTGCCGGGTGCCCGGCGGGATCAGGAACGCGCTCAGCGGACCGGCCGGGTGCGCGACGCCGTCCAGCTCGACCTGGACCTCGCCCTCGAGGACCACGTAGATCTCGGTGGCCTTCCGGTGGTAGTGGCTGGTCGCGGCGTCGACGTCGAGCAGATGGACGCTCGCCGTCCCCGGCTCCACGTCGACGAACGCCCGGCGGGTCTGCCCGCAGGAACACGCGCGCGGCTCGATCGCGTCGAGCCTGGCTGTGGCGGGTGCGGTCGAGGGTGCGGCCATTCGCGCCTCCGTTGCGGAAGTACGTTGATGGAAAACGCTTTCCTGTGTCGGCCGACGTTACCGGTGTGTTGCCGAGGTGGTCAAGAGTCCGGTCCCTTCGGATCGCCGCGGAGGCGCAAGGGCAGGGTGCACTGTCGGCCGGCCGGTGAGGGTCTGTTGCGCTTGCGTTCGCCCGTGCCGCCCGACGGGAGATCTTGCGGTTGGCGCGCGGACGGGTCACGCGGCCCGCGCCTTGGCAAGGCTGGTTGTCGTCACCGCGTCCGATATGTCCGTTCGTGCGCGATGGTGAGGCTTGCCAAGGCGGCCGGCCACCGTAACGCCGCGGGAAGCCCGATCGTCTCCATCGTCACTCGTCCGGGGCGGCGTGAGCCGCCCGAGGGCGGTCATGGTCGCAGCGGTGTTGACGCTGATGCCAACTGTTGACGCGGGTGTCAACACGGTCGGGCGGTCAGGTCTTCACGAACGACGACGCCATCACCGCCGAGGTCGATGGCGGTTGTCAGCCGCCGCGTTCGATACCGACGTCGGCGCCATGGCGGTGACGACGAACGCCGCGGCAACGCCGTCACGGCCGGTCGGCTCGTCGGCGACGTCACTGTGACGACCTGACCCGGACCCTTCGGATGATCATCGAGACAGCACGGACGAGCCACCGCGGATGTCCCGATCGGCGGTCTGCGTGAGCTTGGCTCGCCGAACGTGACCATCCGTGCCGGATAGGCCCGATTCGTGGAGCGCTTCGGCGTGCCAAGGCAGCGGCCACCGACATCCTGACGACCACGCTCCGGCGCGATCGTCGCGCTCTCGTCCGCACGCCCGATGTCGCCCACGCCGTCAATCTCGATGGCGGCTAACACCGGCTCGCGGCGGGAGGTGGCGGGAGCTCCGACGGGTCAGCCGGCCGGCGGTCGCGGCGGCGGCGGCGTTCCGGGCGGTACCCCGACCAGCCGCACGGGGGAGCGTTCCCGGGCCGGCGGCGTCGGAGGTGGTGGGGGCGGGGGAGGAGGCGGAGACTCCGCGGCGTTCACAGCCGCCTCGGGTTGTGCCCGCTCCGCCGGCGGGAGGGGCCGGCTCGCGGGCGCCGGCCGGGTGCGCCGTCCACGGACCGCCTCGCGCAACCGGCCGCCCCAGGACGAACCCGGTGTGCCGGCATCGGCGACGGCGGGCTCGCTCGCCGTACCCGGCTTCTCGCGGCCCGGCGGCGGGGACTGCTCGTCGCCCGTGGTCGTCGTCGCCGGCTCGTCCGCCGGATCGGCGACGCCGGCCTCCGGCGCAGACCCGTTGCGCTGCTCGCGTCGGGCGTCCGTGCTCGCCTCGGGCTGCTCGTCCAGCCGCTCCAGCCGGATGACCGTCAGCCGCCGCAACGCGTCGCGGCGGGCCCAGGGCACGACCTCCTGGGCATCGTGCCGTGGGCCGTCGTCGCCGGGCGGAGGGGCGGACGGCGAGCGCCAGCGCTCCGCCGCGGGCCGCTGGTCGCCGAGTTGCTCCAGCCGCGACGTCGTGAGGCGGCGCAGGGCGTCGCGAGCGCGCACCCAGGCCGGCCCGCTCTGCGCCTCCCGCGCCTCGGCGGGTTCGCCGGACGTCGTCTCAGGACGCTGCTCGTCGAGCTGCTCGAGCCGCGTCGCGGTGAGCCGGCGCAGCGCGTCGGCGGCGGCTTCGACCGGCGACGGGTCCGGCGCGGGCGGCTCGGCGGGCTTCTCGTCGACCGGCTCGGGCCGGGCGCTCCGCGC
>NZ_QUAL01000071.1 GCF_003579925.1 Jiangella rhizosphaerae
CGGCGCCAGCCGGGCCGAGGCACGCTTCGGCGCCGGCCGGGTCCGCGCCCTCTGACCACGCACGAGCGCGCGGCCGGGTCGGTCGCCCGGCCGCGCCATCACCGCACCCGTCAGCCGCGTTCCTCCGGCAGGTCGGTGTCGTCGCCGCGCGACCGCCGCAGCCGCCGGCCCCGGCGCACCAGCATCGCCTGCTTCTCAGCGGACTTCTCGATCTTCCGCGTGTCGCGCGGCGGCAGCTGGATGGACTCCTCGGCCGGCAGCCCCGCCTGCAACTCCCGCGCCCGCTCGGTCTCGGCGTCGAACTCGGCGCCGAACAGCAGCGCCAGGTTGGTCAGCCACAGCCACAGCAGGAAGACGACCACTCCGGCCAGCGAGCCGTAGGTCTTGTTGTAGCTGCCGAAGTTGGCCACGTAGATCCCGAACGCGGCCGAGCCGAGTGCCCAGACGACGATCGCGATGACCGCGCCCATGCTGATCCAGCGGAACTTCGGCTGGCGGACGTTGGGCGTACCCCAGTACAGGATCGCCACGATCACCACGACCACCAGCACCAGCACCGGCCACTTGGCGATGTTCCACACCGTCACGGCGGTGTCGCCGAGGCCGACGGCGTCGCCGATCGCCCGCGCCACGGGCCCGCTGACCACCAGCATCACCGCGACGGCCAGCACGAGCAGCATCGTCAGCAGCGTGATGGCGAGCATCGCCGGGCGCAGCTTCCAGAACGGCCGGCCCTCCTGGACGTCGTAGACCCGGTTCATCGCCCGCCCGAAGGCGTCGACGTAGCCGGACGCCGACCAGAGCGCGGCCAGCAGACCTATGACCAGCGCCCAGCCGGCGCCCGGAGCTTTCGTGAGCTGTTCGATCGGGCCTTGGACGTCCGAGGTGACCAGCGACGGAGCGATGTCCTGGACGATCTGCATCAGCTGGTCGGTGGTGCGCTGGCTGTCCTGGCCGATCAGCGCGGGGAGCGCGGCCAGCGCCACCAGTGCCGGGAACAGCGACAGCATCGCGTAGTACGTGAGGGCGGCCGCCTGATCCGGGCACTCGTCGTCGAGGAACTCGCGGACGGTCCGCCGGGCGACGTAACCCCACGAGGGCTTGGTCAGCTGAGTGGGGCTGTCCGGCTTGCGTTCGTCGTCCGGGGCCGGCCCCGCGGGGGCGCCCCGTCCCCGTGTCTCCGTCGCCATGGTGGCATCCCCCTAGTGGCGTCGCTTCCAGGCGACGGCGCCCGCGACGCCGGCCACGACCACCGTCGCGCCCGCGGCGATCATCGTCACCGGCCGCATGGCCAGCATCTTGACCGTCCGGGCCATCGAGCCGGCCTTGTCGCGCACCGTCGACAGCTTCTCCTGCGCCTGGCTGCGCACGTCGAGCTTGTGCGAGAGCGCCTCGACGGTCCTGCCGAGGTCGGCCCGGGTCCGCTCGATGTGCTTCTCGATCTCCTCCGGCTTCGCGCCCTTCGGCGGCTCGCCGGTCTTCATCGTGTTCTTCATCGTCGTGGCCATCAGTGCCTGATCTCCTTCAGCTCCTCGACGTCGCGCTTGACGTTCTCGACGGTGCGCTCGGGCGTCGGCGACGCCTGCTTCGTCTCGCCGCGGCCGATCATCGCGACGATGCCGGCCAGGACGAACAGCGCGGCGGCGACGATCAGCGCCGAGGCCCACACCGTCAGGTCGGTCAGCGACAGCGCCGCGATGGCCGCGGTCACCAGCGCACCCATCCCGAAGAACGCCAGCAGCCCGGCACCGCCGTACAGGCCGACGCCGATTCCGGCGTGCTTGGCCTTCTGCGACATCTCGGCCTGGGCCAGCCGCATCTCGTCGCGGATCAGGTGCGAGGTCTGCTCCGAGAACTGACGGACCAGCTCCGCGACGGACCGGTCATCCTGGCTGCGGGTAATGTCCGTTGCGGCCATGGGTCCCCACCTCCGTGATGTCGGAGTCGTGCCGCTGCACCGTCGACCGCACCTTGTCGGTGGCGCGGGACGCCGCGTCGGTGAGTTTCTCCTGGATCTCCGGCGCCCGGGCCTTCACGGCCTCCTGCGCTTCAGAGACCTTCTGCTGCACCTTCGGGTCGTGCCACAGTGCGTCGGCGCGTCCCTTCAGCTGCTCGTAGCGCTGCCGTCCGGCACGAGTGCCGAGGACGTACCCGACCGCGGCGCCGGCCAGGAGGATCAGCTTTCCCTTCATGGTCCCTCCCTGGGTTCTCGCCGTTGACAGGCGGTTACCCCATAGGGAC
This sequence comes from Jiangella rhizosphaerae, assembly GCF_003579925.1. Taxonomy (GTDB): domain Bacteria; phylum Actinomycetota; class Actinomycetes; order Jiangellales; family Jiangellaceae; genus Jiangella; species Jiangella rhizosphaerae. The sequence continues at coordinate 2,242 of NZ_QUAL01000071.1, forward strand.
CTGCGTATGCCGGGCGTCGCCCGAGGTCACGAACGCCCGGAAAATCGGCTATGCGAGGTTGGTCCCACTCGTGGTGTCGATGATGAACGCGAGCGTGAACGCCTCGTCGCGCCAGGCGTCGTACCGGCCGGACGGGCCGCCGTGGCCGGCGCCCATCTCCGTCTTCAGCAGGAGCGGACGGTCACCGGTGGCCGTCGCGCGCAGCCTGGCCACCCACTTCGCCGGCTCGTGGTAGCCGACCCGCGGGTCGTTCAGCCCGGCGGTCGCCAGGATCGCGGGATAGGGCCGCGCCTCGACGTTCTCGTAGGGCGAGTACGACTTCATGTAGGCGTACACCTCGGCCGACTCGACCGGGTTGCCCCACTCCTCCCACTCGACGACGGTCAGCGGCATCGTGGGGTCGAGGATGGTGTTGAGGGCGTCGACGAACGGCACCTCGCCCACCAGCGTGGCGAACGTCGACGGCGCGAGATTGGCGACGGCGCCGATGAGCAGGCCGCCGGCGCTGCCGCCGCGTCCGGCCAGCCGGTCGTGCGACGTCCAGCCGGCCGCGACCAGGTGCTCGCCGCAGGCGACGAAGTCGGTGAACGTGTTCGTCTTGTGCAGCAGCTTGCCGTCCTCGTACCAGCGCCGGCCCAGCTCACCGCCGCCGCGGACGTGCGCGATGGCGAACACGTAGCCGCGGTCCAGCAGCGAGAGCCGGGCGATGGAGAACCACGGGTCCATCGACGCCTCGTAGGAGCCGTAGCCGTACAGCACGCACGGCGCCGTGCCGTCGCGCGGGGTGTCGCGCCGCTTGACCAGCGAGATCGGGACGCGGGTGCCGTCGGGCGCGGTGGCCCACTCGCGCACCGACTCGTAGACCGAGAGGTCGACGCCGCCGAGGACCGGCTGCCGCTTGCGCAGCGTGAGCTCACCGCCGGCGACGTCGTAGTCGTAGACCGAGCTCGGCGTGGTGAGCGAGGCATAGCCGAGACGGAACACCGTCGTGTCGAACTCCGGGTTGCTGCCGGGCCGGACGGTGCGCACCGGCTCGGCGAACTCGATGTCGCGCCCCGGCCCGGCGACGGCGCCGTCGGCCAGCGTCAGGACGTGCAGCTCGGTGCGGCCGTCGCGGCGCATGGACACGACCAGGTGGCCGGCGAACGCGTCGACGCCGGTGACCCGGACGCCGGGGGTGTGCGGCAGCACCGGCCGCCAGTTCTCCCGGCCGGGGGCGTCGGCCGGCGCGACGACCAGCTCGAAGTCGGCGGCGTCCTTGTTGTGCACGATGTAGAAGGAGTCGCCGGTGTGGTCCAGCGAGTACTCGACGCCCTGCTCGCGGGGCTGGACGACGCGGAACTCGCCCTGCGGGTCAGTGGCCGGCAGCACCCACGTCTCGCTGGTGATCTGGCTGCCCAGCTCGATGACGACGTACTGCTCGCTGCGGGTGAGCCCGACGCCGGCGAAGAACCGCTCGTCGGTCTCCTCGTGCACGATGACGTCGTCGGCCGCCGCGGTGCCCAGCAGGTGCCGCCACACGCGGAACGGCCGCATGGCGTCGTCGACGGTGGTGTAGAAGAGCGCGCTGCCGTCGGCGGCCCAGGCCGAGCCGTAATAGGTGCCGGGCACCTCGTCGGGCAGCGTGGCGCCGGTCTCGAGGTCCTTGAACCGCAGCGTGTACTTCTCGCCGCCGTCGAAGTCGGTGGAGAACGCCAGCAGCCGGCCGTCCGGGCTGACGTCGAACGTGCCCAGAGCGAAGTAGGGGGAGTCGCCGGCCAGCTCGTTCTGGTCGAGCAGCACCACCTCGTCGGCGGGCGAGACGATCGGTTCGGCCGGGTCGGCCGGCAGTGCCGGCTCGGTGCGCGAGCGGCAGTGGATGGGGTACTGGCTGCCCTCGAGCGTGCGGGTGTAGTACCACCAGCCGTGGTGCCGCGTCGGCACGGAGAGGTCGGTCTCGAGCGTGCGGCTCTTGATCTCGTCGAAGATCTCGTCCTGCAGCGCCTTCGTGTGCGCCGTCGCCGCCTGCGTGAAGGTGTTCTCGGCCTCGAGGTAAGCGACGGTGTCGGGATCGTCGCGGTCCTTCAGCCAGGCGTACTCGTCGACGACGGTGTCGCCGTGGACGGTCCGCTCGGTCGGGACCTGCTTCGCCACGGGCGGCGCGGGGATCTCCGTCATGAGCCCGACCGTACCGCACCGGATGGTGGTCCAATTTGTTCTATTAGAGCTAGAACAATACAATCGACGTGTGCTCATCCGACTCGACCCGGCGTCCGCCGAGCCGCTCTTCGCCCAACTGGCCGCGGCGGTGCGGGGCGCCATCGCGCGCGGCGACGTGGCGGCGGGCGAACGGCTGCCCAGTGCGCGTGTGCTGGCCGAGTCGCTCGGGCTGAACGTCCACACGGTCCTGCACGGCTATCAGCAGCTGCGGGACGAAGGGCTCGTGGAGCTGCGTCGCGGCCGCGGCGCGGTGGTCACCGAGGCCGGCGCGTCCGGCCTCGCGCGGCTGCACGAGGCGGTCGCCGGCGTGGTCGCCGAGGCGCACCGGCTGGGGCTGAGCGCCGACGAGCTCACCGCACTGATCCGGAGGGAGTACTCATGACCGAGCAGACGACGGGTGGACCCGGCCGCGGCGTTCTGGCGCGGGCGCTGCTGGCGGGCGCCGGGCTGCCGATCGTGATCGGTGCGGCGGGTGCCGCGCTCGTGCTGAGCTGGCGCGACGAGCTGCCGGCGCGGGTGGCCAGTCACTGGGGCGCCGACGGGACGGCCGACGGCTTCAGCTCCGTGTCCACCGTGGCCTGGCTGGCCGGTGGGTTCGCCGCAGCGTTCGCCGTCATCGGGCTGGCGCTGGTGCTCGCGGTCCGGGCCGACGCCACCGTGACCCGGGTTGTCGCGGCCACCACGGCCGGCACGACGGCGTTCGTGACGGCGCTCGCCGTGCTGCTCACGGAGCGGCAGCGCGGGCTGGCCGACGCCGCCGGCGTCGAGCTGGCCGGCACGGCGATCGCCGGCGCACTGGCCGCCGGTGTCGCCGTCGCGGCGCTCGCGGCCGTGCTGGTGCCGCGGCGGACC
>NZ_QUAL01000073.1 GCF_003579925.1 Jiangella rhizosphaerae
GGGCGGTGCCGGGCCGGGTGCGGGCGCCGCGGCGCGGCGGCGGCCGGTGCGGCGTGGGCTGTCGTTCGCCGGGATCGCCGCGGTGGCGTTCGCCGGCCTGACCGCGGTGTCGTGGATCACCCACTCCCATGACTCGGTGACGATCGACGAACGAGTCGACCGCGTCGAGATCGACGTCTCCTCCGGCCGCGTCGAGATCGTCGGGTCGCCGTCGGACGAGACCCGGCTCGACTTCTCGGTGAAGTCCGGCTGGAGCCGCGACGGCGGGATCGACCACTCGGTGGCCGGTGGCGTGCTGCGGGTGACCGGCGGCTGTGATTCCGGCGTGTTCGGCATCTGGTGCGAGTCGGACGTGACGATCACCGTTCCCGCATCGGCGTCGGTGGTGGCCGATGCGTCCGCCGGAACCCTCGTGGTGTCGGGGCTGTCCGGCGAGACGTCGCTCGATTCCGACGCCGGCTCGATCGAGGTGTCCGACCAGCGTGGTCCGCTGCTGGCCCACTCCGATGCAGGCGCGGTCCGGGTGACCGGCCTGGACGCCGACGTCGCCAAGGTGACGTCGAGCGCCGGCGACGTCACGGTGGAGGCGGTGTCGCCGCCGCGATCGCTGGACGCGGAGTCCAGCGCCGGCTCGGTGCGGGTGTCCGTACCCGGCGACGTCCCCTACGACGTCGAGACCGACTCCGCCGTCGGCCGCGAGGTCGTCACCGTCCACTCGATGCCGGGTGCCCGGCACGAGATCCGCGCCTTCTCCAGCGCCGGCTCCGTCGAGGTCGTGGGCGCTCGCTGACCGGGTTCGGGTCCGTGGCTCGGTGAGTTCGATGGGTGAGGGATTCGTGCAGCCAGGACGACCCGGATCCTCTGGGCGCCCGCTGACCGGGTTCGGGTCGGGGGCTCGATGGGGTTCGATGGGTGAGCGTTTGGTGTTGCCCTGAGCACAGTAAGTGCTCACTCATCCGTCGCCGCCGGCGATGGGTGAGGGATTCGTGCAGCCAGGGCGACCCGGATCCCTCACCCATACTCAGCCGATCTCGATGACCTGGCGTTCCCCGATGCGAACATGCGCGGTGGTCGCCGGCCGCGGCGGCTCGAGCGTGCCGCCGACCCCGGTCGACGCCGTCCACGTGGCCGTCCAGTTCGCGGTCGCCGTGACGGCGTAGGCGGTGCCCGGCTGATCGGCACTGGTCTGCGCGTAGGTGTGGCCGCAACTCGGCGACGGCCTGACGCCCAGAGCGGGCACGTACGCGTCGCCGGGCGTCTCGCAGCTGACGCTGGTGCCGTCGCCCATGTCCCAGGTGACGCTCTCGACCTCGGCCGTGACGGTGACCGTGATGCCGCCAGCCGTCGCCGACTCCTCGATCGGCCCCCAGGTCGTCGGGCCCGCGTTGGTGACCCACATCCACACCGGCGCTCCGACCAGGCCGATGCTCCCGGGTGCTTGCTCCAGCGGGCGCGGCGCGAGCCCGAGCTCCAGCGGTTCGAACCTCATCCCGTCGAGCAGTTGCTGCGCAACCTCCTCCGGATTCACGACAACCGGCGGCTGCTCCCCCGGCGCCTCAGCGGCCCAGAAGTCACGATAATCCCCCCACGTCGGCTGACCACCGTCTCCGACAGCCGTTAGCTTTATACAGCGGTAGACAGATCCATCTCCCGGACTATGCCCTTCCCATCGCGGGTCGTTGGGAGGAACGTCGCTCGAGATGTCGCCGATGTAGCAGTCATATGGCGAGGCCACGAACTGATACGCCCCAATCCGGCATGGGGCGTTGAGTACTAGCGGGTCGCTCTGATGACAGTCGGTCGTGACCTCCTCGCCTAGCTCGTCCTCATCGGGCACACAGAAAACGCCGTTCCAACTCGAACCGGGCGGACAGTCATCGGCGGCGGGCGAGAGATCTAGGTCGGCGTCGGCGGGGACTGGGAAGAGCCCGGCGACAAGCCCTCCGACGACGCCGGTGATCGACGCGCTCACGGACATGCGCCTGTTACCTCTACCGCAGCCTTCGTCAGGAACCAACCCTCGCGGTTTGGGATGAACGTGACCTCAAGAGTCCAACGCTGATAGGAACTGGGCTCGGCTGGAAGCTCGGCCGGCGAGCCGTCATAGGCAACGAAACTCAAACCCCTGAGGTCCAGGCAGGCATTACCGTGAGCACGTGCCGATCGGTCCTGATCGAACGTCACATCGTGTACATCAAACGCCGCTATCAAGGTTCGACCTACCTGCTCGACCTCCGAATTAATAAACGCATTCGTGCTGTTGAGAAACTCAATCTGAGCTTCGTCCAACATTCGCAACTCGGACTCGACAAGCGCAAAATTCCAGGCGGGGTCAGCTGCGGCATCGTCAACAAAGTCGCTGGCGTTGGCCTTGAAGTCGTCCCAGGCGGCGATGAGTTGCTCGAAGGTCGCTTGGATGTCGGCTTCGGCTTGCTCCTCCGGGGTCAGCGACGGCGGAGCGGTGAGCGCGGGCTCGGTCGTCAGCGGCGGCGAGGGGGAGGGCGACTCGGGATCCGAGCCCCCACCGCCGCCGCAAGCGGCGAGCAGGAGCATGGCAGCGACCGCCGTCGCGCGACGAGCCACCGACATTCCCACACTCCTCGCCATCGCATCCGAACCGAGCCGATGATCTTACGGCGACCAGCGCCCGGAGGCGCCGCACTCCGCCGCAAGCCCCCATCACCTATAGGTACGTTCCGACGCCCGAACGTGACAGCCGCACCGGCCGGGGCGGCCGGGGCGCACCGGCCGGGCGAACCGGCACGGCGGCGGGCCCACCCGACTTCGCAGCGACCCCTTGACCGCTCACAGCTAACGGTTATAGTCATGGCTAACGGTTATAGGGAGTCAGAATGCAGCAGGAAGTGGTCCTCGCGCTCCTGGCCAAGGAGCCGTCGCACGGCTATCAGCTGCGCGCCCGGCTCCGGCAGGCGCTCGGCCCGGTCGGCGAGGCGATGAACGCCGGCCAGGTGTACGTCGTCCTGACCCGTCTCGAGAAGGCCGGCCTGGTCACCACCGAGAGCCCGGCCCCCGCGACCGCCAAGGACACCGCCGACCGCAAGACCTACGCTCTCACCGCGAAGGGCCAGCACCGCGTCGCCGAGTGGCTGACCGAGGTGAGCTGGCCGAAACCCGACCTCGCCGAGTTCCACCTCAAGCTGGTCGCCGCCGCGGCGGCCGGGCTGGCCGATCCGCTGAGCATCGTCGACACGCAGCGGCGCGAACTGCTGCGCCGCCTCCGCGAGGCGCAGCGGGCCGCGATGGCCGAGCCCGACGGTTCCGACGCGGCTCTGCTGCTGGAGGGCATCGTGCTCCGGCTCCAGGCCGACCTGCGCTGGCTGGAGGCCTGCGAACGCAGCTGGACGACCCGAAGGAGCGCCCCGTGAGCACCACCATTCTCAGCACCCGCGGCCTGACCAAGACCTACGGCGACGGCGAGAGCCTGGTCCGGGCGGTCGACGGCGTCGATCTGGACGTCGCGGCCGGCGAGACGGTCGCCGTCATGGGGCCCAGCGGCTGTGGGAAGTCCACGCTGCTGCACCTCGTCGGCGGCCTCGACCGGCCCACCGCCGGCGAGATCCACCTGGCCGGCCGCCGTGTCGACCAGCTCACCGAGCGCACGCTGGCCCGGCTGCGGCGCACCGACGTCGGCTTCGTCTTCCAAGCGTTCCACCTCATGGACGAGCTCACCGTCGTCGAGAACGTCGAGCTCCCCGCGCTGCTGGCCGGCCGCTCGCCCCGTGCCGCCCGGGCCCGGGCCACGGAGCTGCTGCGCCGGGTCGGCCTCGCCGCGAAGGCGGCAGCACTCCCGACGGCGCTCTCCGGCGGCCAGCGGCAACGCGTCGCCGTCGCCCGGGCGCTGAGCAACGAGCCGGTCCTCGTCCTCGCCGACGAGCCGACCGGCAACCTCGACAGCGCGGCCACCCTCGACGTGCTACGGCTGTTCGAGGAGCTGCACGAGGCCGGGCAGACGCTGGTCATCGTCACCCACGACGAGCGGATCGCCGCGACGGCGGACCGGCTCATCTCGATGCGCGACGGCGCGTTCGTCGACGAGACGCGCCTGACCGGCGGCACGTCCGGCCGGCTCGGCGCGCTCGCCGAGCTCGAGGGCTGACGGCGATGGGCCGGCTCCTGCTCATCGCCCGCCTCGCCGGGCGCGACCTGCGACGGCGTCCGGCCGAGGCCGCGCTGCTGCTGCTCGCCATCACCGCCGCGACGACGACGCTCACGCTCGGCCTGGTCATGCACGGCGTCGCCGGTGACCCCTACCAGCGCACCCGCGAGGCGTCGGCCGGACCCGACGTCGTCGCGAGCGTGATGCCCGACCCGGTCACCGGCGCTCCCGCCGACCCGGCCGTTCTGACGGAGCTGAGCGGGGCCGACGAGATCGCCGCGAGCAGCGGGCCGTTCCCCGTCGCCGGCACCACCGTCGAGGTGGGCGGCCGGACGGCGGACGTGCAGGCCGTCGGGCGACCGGCCGAACCCGCCGACGTCGACCGCCCGATCGTCACCGACGGCGAGTGGCTGGGCGGCGGGGACGGGGTCGTCGTCGAGGCCGCCTTCGCCGACGCGCTGGGCATCGAGGCCGGCGACACCGTCACGCTCGGCGGCGAGTCCGTCGAGGTCGCCGGCATCGCCGTCACCGCCGCGATGACGCCCTACCCGGCGGCGAGCTGCCTGGTCGTGTGCACCCCGATCACCATCAACGGCGAGCCCGTGCGCGACATGGCGGTCGACGTGCTCGAGGAGCCGGGACTGATCTGGGTCGGCGAGTCCATGGCGACGTCTCTCGCCGCCGACCCGGACGACCTCGCCTACGTCAGCTACCTGCGGCTGGACGATCCCGACGCCGCGCAAGCCTTCGCCGACGCCCGCATCCCGAACGGCCCGATGGACGCCATGCTGGAGCCCTGGCCGCACATCTACGAGCAGGTCACGCACATCGAGCGCAACGCTCAACGGGTGCTGCTGACCGGCGCGTGGCTGCTCGGCATCCTGGCCGTCGCCAGCGTCGCCGTGCTCGTCGGCGGCCGGATGGCGGACCAGACCCGGCGGGTGGGGTTGCTGAAGGCGGTCGGCGGCACGCCCGGCCTCGTCGCCGCCGTCCTGCTGGCCGAGTACGTCCTGGTGGCGCTGGTCGCGGCCGCGGCCGGTCTGGTCGCGGGAGGGCTGACGGCGCCGGCGATCACCGACCGCGCGGCCGGGCTGCTCGGTGGCGCCGCGACACCGTCGCTGACCGCCGCGACCGTCGCGACGGTCACCGCCGTCGCCCTCGGCGTCGCGGTGGTGGCGACGTTCGTCCCGGCCGTCCGCGCCGCCCGCACGAGCACCGTCGCCGCGCTCAACGACGCCGCCCGGCCGCCGCGCCGGGTCGGCTGGCTGATCGCGCTGTCCGCGCGGCTCCCGGTGGCGGTGCTCATCGCCGTGCGGGTGGCCGGACGGCGGCCGCGGCGGGTCGCGCTGAGCATCGCCAGCATGACCGTCACCGTCAGCGGCATCGTCGCGGCGCTGGCGGCCAACGCCGAGCTCAACACGCAGCTCGCCAGCGACCCCGACCCGCGTATGGAACGGCTCGGCGACGTGCTCGCCGTCATCACCGTGACGCTGGTCGCGCTGGCCGCCGTCAACACCGTCGTCGCCACGTGGGCGACCGTCCTCGACGTCCGGTACTCGTCGGCCGTCACGCGGGCCCTGGGTGCGACACCGGCGCAGCTCGCGGCCGGTCTGTCACTCGCCCAGGTGCTGCCCGCGTTCCTCGGCGCCGTCCTGGGCTCCGCCGGCGGCCCGCTGCTCTACGATGCGGTCGACCAGGACGACGTCGTCCTGCCGCCCGCCTGGTGGCTGGTCGCCGTGGTCGTCGGCGTCGTGGTCGCGGTGAGCGCGCTGACGGTGGTCCCGGCGCGCCTGGCCGCCCGCCGTCCGGTCGCCCCGATGCTGCAGGGCGAGCTGGCCTGACCGGGGTCAGACGACGGCCTTGCCGAGCACCGTCGTGGCGGCCTCCTGGTCGTCGACGCACAGGACGGCGACGAACTGGGAGTCGGAGACCCGCACCGGCAGGAACACCTCGACGTTCACCCCGGCGTCGGCGAGCTTGCGGAACGTCGCGGCGCCGGCGCCGGGCGCGTTCTTCAGCCGGACCATGACGGCGTCGCGTTCGGTGGCGTCGAAGCCGGCGTCCTGCAGCACCGACCGCGCCGTGGCCTCGTCGTCGGCGATGAACGCGACCGTGCCGGCGTCGCCGTGCGTCAGCCCGCAGATCACCAGGTTGACCCCGCGCGCCGCCATCGCCTCACACAGCTCGGCGAGCCGGCCCGGCTGGTTCTCGAACTCGACGGTGAAGGCGCTCATCGCGCTCACCTCCTACGACGGGAGTCCTCAGGGCCAACGTACCCCCGCAGGTCAGCCGATCGAGCGCAGCCGCGGCAGCAGTTCGGCGACGGCGTTCGCCTGGGCCTCGGCCGAGCCGGGGCGGGTGATGACGATGATGTCGTCGGCGCCGGCCGCGGCGAACGCCTCGACGCGTGGCAGGAGGTCGGCGACGTCGTCGCCCAGCCGCAGCTGCATCGTGCGGCGGATCTGCGCAGGGTCGCGGCCGACGTCGGCGCAGTGGGCGTCGAGCACGCCGGACAGCTCCGCGAACTCCGCCGGTTCGACGCCGGTGGCGTTCCAGGCGTCGGCGTACAGCGCCGTGATGCGCAGCGTCCGCTTGCGGCCGCTGCCGCCGATCCAGATCGGCGGGTAGGGCGTCTGGACGGGCTTCGGCTCGGCGACGGCGTCGCGCAGCTGGTAGTGCGCACCGTCGAACGTGGTCCGCGGCTGCGTCCACAGCGACCGGATGACCTGGCAGGCCTCCTCGAGCCGGTCCAGCCGCTCCCCCGCGGTGCCGAACCGCAGCCCGAACATGGTGTGCTCGTACTCGGCCCACGCCGCGCCGAGCCCGAACTCGAGCCGGCCGCCGGACAGGTGGTCGACGGTGACGGCGATCTTGGCCAGCACGCCGGGATGGCGGTAGGTGTTGCCGGTGACCATGCAGCCGATGCGCACGCGCGTCGTCGCCTCGGCCATGGCGGCGAGCAGCGCCCAGGCGTCGAAGATGTCGCCGTCCGGGTCGCCGCCGATGGTGGCGAAGTGGTCCATGTTCCACACGTGGTCGAAGCCCGCGTCATCGGCGACGCGCCAGACCGCGCGGTACTCGTCGATGGGGGCCTGCTGGCTCAGCTTCAGTCCGTAGCGCACCGCGCCAGTCAAGCAGCCGTGGCGCCCGGAAGCGAGGACTCCAGCAGCTCCTTGATCTCCAGGGCGGCCTCCCGGCCGGCGCGGTTGGCGCCGACGGTGCTGGCGGACGGGCCGTAGCCGACAAGGTGCACGCGGGGATCGCGGACGACGCGGGTGCCGTCCATGCGGACGCCGCCGCCGGGTTCGCGCAGGTGCAGCGGCGCGAGGTGGCCCAGTGCCGCGCGGAAGCCGGTGGCCCAGACGATCACGTCGGCCTCCGCCACCGTCCCGTCGGGGAACTCCACCCCGCCGGGCACCAGGCGGGTGAACATCGGCCGCGGGTTCAGCACGCCCTTGGCCATCGCCTCGCGCACGACCTCGGTGTAGCCGAGCCCGGTGACGGCGACGACGCTCAGCGGCGGCAGGCCGGCCCGCACCCGCGCCTCGACGTCGGCGATGACCGCCCGGCCGACCTCGGGCGAGAACTCGTCGTAGCGGAACTCCGGCGGCCGGCGGGTCACCCAGGTGACGGACGCGGCGACGTCGGCGACCTCGGACAGGACGTGCGCCGCCGAGTGCCCGCCGCCGACCACGATGACCCGCTGCCCCGCGAACGACGAGGGCCCGCGGTACTGCGACGAGTGCAGCTGGCGGCCGTGGAACGTCGAAGCGCCCGGGTAGTACGGCCAGTGCGGACGGGTCCAGGTGCCGGTCGCGTTCGCGACGGCCCGCGCGCTCCACGTCCGCCCGTCCGCGGCCCGCACCAGCAACCGGCCGTCGTCGAGCGACTCGACCGACGTGACCCGCACCGGCCGCAGCACGGGCAGGTCGAAGCGGCGCTCGTAGCCGGCGTAGTACCGCCCGACGACCTCCGACGCGGGCGCCGAATCCTCGCCGGCCGCCGCGGCACGACGCACGCCCGGCAGGTCGAACACCCCGTGCACCTTCGCCATCGTCAGCGTCGGCGGCCGCGACGCCCACGCGCCGCCCGGCCCGTCCGCACCGTCGAGCACGACGAAGGAGACGCCCAGCCGGCGCAGGTGGTACGCCGTCGACAGGCCGGCCTGCCCGGCCCCGATCACGACGACGTCCACATCCACACCGGAGACAACGACGACAGCGCCCGGCCTCATCCCGCCACGCGGGTGACTACCCCCTAACTGTGTTTCACCGGTAGCATGACGCCATGCCCGTCGACGCCAGCACGCTCCCGCTGGTCGGTGGCCATGTGGCCCTCGACCTGGTCAACACCGTCGAGCCGCGGCTCGCGGCGCCGTCCGCGGGGCAGGCCCGCGACCACCTGACCGGCCCGGAGGCGCTGCTCACCTGGGCCGGCCGCGTGAACCTGGTCGACGCCGGGGAGAACGCGGCGGTCCGTGCCGCGTGGGCCGCCGACCCCGGCGCGGCCGGGGCGGCGCTGGCGGCGGTCGAGGAGATCCGCGAGGCCCTGCACACCGTGCTGCTGGCGGCCCTCGACCTGATCCCCGGCGACGCGCCGCCCGTCCGCGCCGCGGCCGACCACCTGCACACCCGCCGCATCGCGGCGCTCGGCCGCTCGGCCCTGCGCCTGCG